>CAUUTP010000023.1:0-25054 GCA_963548155.1 uncultured Eikenella sp. | reverse complement strand
ACTTGGCATTATCCGCCACAACGGTATAGACCCGTCCGTTGCGTTTCAGAATGCCAAAGACAACCACTTTTCCTGCCGCACCGCGACCACATCTGCCTTTACGCCGTCCGCCGAAATAGCTTTCGTCCAACTCGACAGAGCCCTCAAAAACCTCATCGGCAGCCAAGGCCAAATGATGGCTGATGACCATACGGATTTTGCGGTAGAACAGAATGGCGGAGTTGGGCTGAATGCCCAAAATATCGGCAGCGGAACGGGCGGTAACTTGGAGCACAAAAAATTCAAGTAGTTTCTTTTGAACTCTCTTGCTTAATTTACAATTGGTTATCTGCATTTTCGTAGCCTGGCATAACTGCTAATCTACGTCAGCCCTTTGATTTTCAGGTAGCCTCTGCATAGGCAGAGGCTACCTGAAAACCTAAGTGGGCATAAATGCCCGCCGTGCAGCTTTCAGGTAGCCTTTAGGCTTTCGGCAATGTCATCAAGGCAACAAGGAAAACAAAACGCTTGCGGAGCATGATTCCGCAAGCGTTTTGTTATTGGCAGGCTTGGCTTGTTGGGCTACCTGAAAATATTGATTGGCAACCGACGGTTACAGCTTGTGGCACAGATCGCCGAGGGCGAAGCCTGGCCAGTTGGGATCGATATTGCGGCCGAAGGCGATAACTTTGAAGAGTTCGCCCATTTCTTGCGGGGCGAGGAGGGTTTGGCAGGCGGTGGCGGCGCGGATGTAGGCTTGGCTTTCCGGTTCGCCTTGGGCAGCAAGCAGGTCGGTGAGGCCGAGGTTGAGCAGAAAGGCGGCCTGGGTGGTGTAGCCGATGAGGTCGAGCCCGGCTTGGCAGGCGGCTTCGGCGATGGCGGTGAAATTTACATGACAGGTAAGGTCGGTGAGGCCGATGTGCTCGAAGGCATTGTGTACGGCGTGGTGGCGGTAGTGGCCGATGAGGGTGCCGCCGCTGCGCTGGGGATGGTAATACTGGGCGACATCGAAGCCGTAGTCGATAAAGAGCAGGGCGCCGCGTGTGAGGCTCTGGGCGAGGGTGCGGATGAAGGCTTGCTGGCGCAGGTGCAGTTCGCTGGTGTAGCCATCGATGGTGGGCAGTAGCTTTTGGGCAGCAGGCAGCAGCTCGGCCGGCAGGGGGGCGCTTTGCCATTGGAATTGTTGGTTTGCATCCAGCCCCACGCCCATCAGCTGCCATTGGCCGCTTTGATAACGCACGATGTCGCAGGGCATGGCGTCGAGCACTTCGTTGCCGATGACGATGCCGTCGAATTCGGCGGGCAGCTCGGTGAGCCACGTGATTTGGTGCTGGTGTTGGGGCAGGGCGGCGGCAAGGTGGCGGCGTTGGCGTTCGGCTAAATCGGGGGAAACTTCGATGATGTAGTAGTGCCGGAGGCTACCTGAAAGTTTGCCGATCAGCTGGGCGGCCAGCTCGCCGGTGCCTGCACCGAATTCGTAGATATTGCCGGCGGTTTGCGGCAGCAGGGATTGAAGCTGGATGGCGAGGGTTTGCCCGAACAGCGGGGTGAGCGCGGGGGCGGTGATGAAGTCGCCGGCAGCGCCGATTTTGTGCGCGCCGCCGGTGTAGTAACCATATTGCGGTTGGTAGAGCGCAAGTTGCATGAAGTCGGCAAAGGGCAGGAAGCCGTGGTTGGCCTGAATGCGTTGTTGTATCAGGCCACACAGTGCCTGTGAGGCAGCAAGGGCTTCGGGGCCGGGGGCGGGCAGAGTAGGGCGGTTCATAGAGCAATTATGCGAATAATCTGGAAAACGTGCGCAATTATAAAGGCTTGCTGCTAGGAGGCAAAATCGGGGCTGCGCGGAAAACGGCAAGCGTGATGATTGAGACTAACTATCTTATGTAAAAACAGTTTGTTAATCGTAGATTTTTACTGTGTTTGCAATTGACCGATGCCGCTGCTTTGCCGTATAGTGTCGCTTCGTGGGGAATTGTGGGGCAAAGTGCCTTTCAGTTCCAAAAATCAACCGAAGGTGGGAAAAAGTGTTTGGCGGCGTACATGAATTGAGCATCGACAGCAAGGGGCGCTTGGCGATTCCGGCCAAGTTCCGCGACTTGCTCGCGCGCCACTACACGCCGTCTTTGGTGGTTACCGTGGAGGCCCGTACGCATCTGGTGATGTATCCGGAAGCGGAATGGCAGAAAACGTCGGAAAATTTGCAGGCGATGAATGTGTCGGGCAATCCGGCGGCCAGAATGTTCCGCGATTTGATGCTGAATCACGCCGAAACGCTGGATTTGGATGCTTCGGGCAGGATTTTGCTGCCGCCGAGCCTGCGCCGCCGCGTGCAGTTTGATAAAGAAGTAACACTGGTGGGGCGTGCCGACCGGCTGGAGCTGTGGAACCGCGAACGTTGGGAAGCCAATATGAACGCGGTGCTGGATATGGATCCGGACGAATTGGCCGAACAGCTCGACAAAGCCGGGTTCCGCCTATGAGCGCGCAGGAATTGGCACACGTTACCGTGCTGCTGCACGAGGCGGTGGACGCTTTGGCAGTGAAGCCGGACGGCGTGTATGTGGACGGCACTTTCGGCCGCGGCGGGCATTCCCGCCTGATTCTGTCGAAGCTGGGCGCAAATGGCCGGCTGGTGGTGTTTGATAAAGACCCGCAGGCCATTGCTGTGGCGCGGCAGTTGGCGGAAACAGACAAGCGCGTACAAGTGGTGCACGGTGGGTTTTCCAGCTTTCAGGTAGCCTTAAAAGAATTGGGTATTGAAGCGGTAGACGGTGCGTTGTTTGATTTGGGCGTGTCTTCGCCGCAGATCGACGATGCCGAACGCGGCTTCAGCTTCCGCTACGATGCGCCGCTGGATATGCGGATGGATACCACGCGCGGCCAAACCGCCGCGCAATGGCTGGCCGAGGCCGGCGAAGAAGAGATTCGCGAGGTAATCAGAGATTATGGTGAAGAGCGGTTTAACAGCCAGATTGCGCGCGCCATTGTGCAGCAGCGGCAAGAGCGCCCCATCCTTACAACCGGCCAGCTGGCGCAGTTGGCGGCACAAGCCGTCCGTACTCGCGAACGCGGCCAAGATCCGGCGACACGGACGTTTCAAGCCATTCGGATTTTCATCAACCGTGAGCTTGAAGAAATAAGCGCGGTGTTGCCGCAGGCCGCAGGCTACCTGAAAACCGGCGGGCGTTTGGCAGTGATTGCCTTCCATTCGTTGGAAGACCGGATAGTGAAACAGTTTATCCGCCGCCACAGCCGCCCGGCACCGCTGCCCAAGTGGGTGATGGTGCGCGAAAGCGAACGCCCCGAACCGCCCTTGCGGGAAATCGGTAAGGCACAGCGGGCTTCGGCAGCAGAAACCGCAGCCAATCCGCGTGCACGCTCCGCTGTGTTGCGCGTGGCCGAGCGGACGGCGGGAGAGTTTGCAGATGAATAAGCTGAATATTATGCTGTTTGTGTTGGTGGTGCTCTCTGCATTGGGCGTGGTGTCGGTGCAGGACAGCTCGCGCGAATCGTTTATTGTGCTGGAAAAAGAGCACCAGCGGCAGGCAGATTTGGAAGAGGAATACCGCCGCCTACAATGGCAGCAGGCCAAGTTGGCCAACCATAGTTTCATCAAAGAGGCGGCTCAGCAGCAACAGTTGCAGCCGCCCACCATGCAGAACACCAAAATCGTGCGTTTGCAATATTAACTAGGCGAATGAAGCTAATAAAAGTAGTTGAATAATATTAAATAAGCAGTTTTGCTGCCGTGTGTGCGGCAGAGTAGAGAGTAAATACCATGCTGATTAAAAGCGATTACAAGCCGCAGATGCGGCAGAAACCAGTTAAACAGAAGAAACCGGTGAGCACCAATGGCCGGATTGCTTTTGTTTTGCTGGTTTTTGCTTTGGCTTTCGCCTCAGCGGCGGGCTGGAGCGTACATTTGCATACGGTGGAGCAAGACCGCCTGCAAACCGAGGGCAATAAGCGTTTTGTGCGCACTTTGGTGCAGCAGGCCAACCGCGGCACGATTACCGACCGCAACGGTGCAGTACTGGCCTTGAGCGCACCCACCGATTCGCTGTATGCCATCCCTTCTGCCATGGATAAAATGCCCAGCCAAGAGCAGCTGGAGCAGCTTTCCGAAATCATCGAAGTGCCGGTGGAAACTATCGCCGACCGCCTGGCGCGCACCAACAGCGATTTCGTGTTTTTGAAACGGCAGATGAGCGCGGAAACCGCTGCCAAAGTGCGGGCTTTGAAAATTGAGGGTTTGGCCTTCCAAACCGAGCCCAAGCGGCAATATCCGATGGGCAATTTGTTCTCCCACGTTATCGGCTTCACCAATATCGACGGCAAGGGCCAAGAAGGTTTGGAGCTCTCGCGTGAAGACGATCTGCGCGGCCAAGACGGCGCGCGCGTGGTGCTGCGCGACAATAAAGGCAATTATGTTGATCAATTGGATTCGCCGCGCAACCGCGATGCGGTAGACGGGCGCAATATGGTACTCTCGCTGGATCAGCGTATTCAATCGCTGGCGCACGATAAATTGGCGCAGGCTATTGGCTACCATCAGGCCAAAGCCGGCACCGCAGTGGTGTTGGATGCGCAAACCGGCGAAATCCTTGCTTTGGTAAACCTGCCGGATTTCGATCCGAACCAGCCAGGCGGTGCCGAAATCGCCCTGCGCCGCAACCGTGCGGTGACCGATATGATCGAGCCCGGCTCGGCTATGAAACCTTTCCCGATTGCCAAAGCCTTGGATTCGGGCAAAGTGAACGAGAACATGGTGTTCAACACCAATACTTATAATATTGGCCCGGCTACCGTGCGCGATACGCACAACTACCCTTCGCTCACCCTGCGCGGCATCATGCAGAAATCTTCTAACGTGGGCGTGAGCAAGCTTTCGGCCATGTTTAAGCCAGAAGAGATGCACGATTTTTATAAATCAGTCGGTTTCGGCCGCCGCATGCACTCCGGTTTCCCCGGCGAATCGCCCGGCCTGGTGCGCGACTGGCGCAACTGGCGGCCCATCGAACAGGCCACCATGTCGTTCGGCTACGGCTTGCAGATGAGCCTGCTGCAGCTGGCACACAGCTACACCATCTTCACCAGCGACGGCAAACTTTTGCCAGTGAGTTTCCTGCGCCAGAGTACCGCGCCGCAGGGCGAGCAGGTGATTAAGCCTGAAACCGCACGCGCTATCCGCCGCATGATGGTATCTGTTACCGAGCCCGGCGGCACCGGTACGCAGGGCGCTGTGCCCGGCTTCAACGTGGGCGCGAAAACCGGTACCGCACGCAAGCTGGTGGGCGGTCGCTATGCCGACAACAAACACATGGCCACCTTCATCGGTTTCGCTCCAGCCGAGCATCCGCGCGTGATTGTGGCGGTGAACATCGACGAGCCTACCCAAAACGGCTATTACGGCGGCCTGGTGGCCGGGCCGGTGTTCAAAGACATCATGGCCGGTTCGCTGAATATTCTGGGCGTAACGCCCACCAAACCTGTGCAGCAAGTTGCTGCCAAATAAATCGGTGCTTGGAGCCGACCATGTATTGCTTGAAGGACAAACAGTTTGACTTGCCCGACAACTGCACCCTGCCGCCCGATGTGGCGGCGGGGTGCATTTTGCGTATGGACAGCCGCCTGGTGCAGCCGGGCGACGTATTCGTGGCCTGCCAGGGCGAATATGCCGACGGCCGCAACTATATTCCCGCCGCGATTGCCAATGGCGCGGCGATGGTGTTTTGGGACAGCGGTGACGGTTTCGCTTGGCAGCCGGAGTGGCAAATCGCCAACCTCGGCGTGCCACATCTGAAGCAAAATGCCGGCCTGTTGGCAGCCAAACTCTACGGCAATTTTTCAGGTAGCCTTTCTTGCTGGGGCGTAACCGGCACCAACGGCAAAACCTCGATTTCACAATGGCTTGCCCAAGCCGCCGATTTGCTCGGCACGCCCTGCGCCATCATCGGCACGGTGGGCAACGGCTTCTGGGGGCGGCTCGAAGAAACCACCCACACCACGCCCAATCCTGTGCGCGTACAAACCCTGCTGCACCAATTCAAACAACAGGGTGCGAAAGCCGTGGCGATGGAAGTATCCAGCCATGGCCTCGACCAAAACCGCGTGGTCGGCACACCTTTCTCCTCCGCCATCTTCACCAATCTCACCCGCGACCACCTCGATTACCACGGCAGCATGGCCGCCTATGGCGCCAGCAAGGCCAAACTGTTCTATTGGCAGAGCCTTCAGCACGCCATCATCAATACCGATGACGAATTCGGCTGCGAGCTGGCCGCCGGGCTGCGCGCCGACCGCCCAAATTTGAACGTGTATGGCTACGGCTTCAATGAACAAGCCGATATCCGAATCACCTGCTTTGCCGCTTCCGCTCAGGGCATGCAGGTAGCTTTTGATACGCCTTGGGGCAGTGGCGAAATCCACAGCCGGCTCTTGGGGCGGTTCAATGCGCAAAACCTCGCTGCCTGCGTCGGCCTTTTGTGCGCCGAAGGCTATTCGCTGCCCGACGTATTGCGCGTGCTCGCGCAAATCCGCCCCGCCACCGGCCGCATGGATTGCATCAGCCGCGAAGGGCGCCCGCTGGTGGTGGTGGACTATGCCCACACCCCCGACGCGCTGGAAAAAGCGCTGGCCACCCTGCGCGAAATCAAACCGCAGGGCGCGAGCCTGTGGTGCGTGTTCGGCTGCGGCGGCAACCGCGACCGCGGCAAACGCCCGTTGATGGGCAGTGCCGCCGTGCAGGGCGCGGATAAAGTGGTGATTACCAGCGATAATCCGCGCATGGAAGAGCCGCAAGACATTATTGCCGACATCCTGCCTGCTGTGCCGCAGCCCGCACTGGTGGAGGCCGACCGCCGAGTGGCCATCCAAACTGCCATCCACCGCGCCGCACCGCAGGATATCGTGCTGATTGCCGGTAAAGGCCACGAAACCTATCAAGACGTACAGGGCGAAAAACACCATTTCTCCGATTTTGAAATCGCCGAAGTCGCGCTGGATGAGGCTACCTGAAAACAGGCGCATCGGATTTTCAGGTAGCCTTTTGAGCTTGCCATGGGCTACCTGAAAGCGTTAATACTTTTTCAGGTAGCCTGCCGCCCCGTAATATTTTCAATGGAATGCCCATGCCCACACTCGATTTAGCTTTTGTCTGCCGCGCCCTGAATCTGCTCGCGCCACAGCATAACCTGCCTATCCGCCGCGTTATCACCGACAGCCGCCAAGCCGCCGCTGCCGATGAGCGCGGCACTGATTTGTTTGTTGCCTTGGTGGGCGATAAACACGACGCCCACGATTTTGTGCCTGCCGTGTTGGAGCAGGGCGCTTTGGTGCTGGTATCGCGCCAAGATTGCGCTGCGCTTTCAGGTAGCCTGCCGGTGGCCGACACGTTGGCGGCGCTGCAAACCCTGGCTGCCGCTTGGCGCGAAGCGGTGAACCCGCTGGTGCTCGGCATCACCGGTTCTTCCGGCAAAACCACGGTGAAGGAAATGCTGGCCGCCATCCTGCGCCGCCAATTCGGCGAAGCGGCTGTGTTGGCCACCGCCGGCAATTTCAACAACCATATCGGCCTGCCGCTCACCCTGCTTGCCCTGCGGCCGCAGCAGCGTTATGCCGTTATCGAAATGGGCATGAACCATTTCGGCGAGCTCGATGCGCTCACCCGCATCGCCCGACCCGATGCCGCGCTGGTCAATAATGCCCTGCGCGCGCATATCGGCTGCGGTTTCGACGGCGTGGGCGATATTGCCCGCGCCAAAAGCGAAATCTACCGCGGGCTACCTGAAAGCGGCACGGCGCTGATTCCGGCGGAAGACGAATACGCCGAAGTGTTCCGCGCCGCCTGCCGCGCCCTGAATTTGCGCCAAATCGAATTCGGCGTGGACAAGGGTGAAGTGCATGCCGAAAACGTTCAGCTGCTGCCCCTGGGCTGCCGCTTCGATTTGGTGTGGCAAGACCAATGCGCGGCGGTAGAGCTGCCGGTGCCGGGTAAACACAACGTGGCCAATGCCGTGGCCGCGGCCACGCTGGCTTTGCAGGCGGGCGTGGGGCTACCTGAAAGCGCCGTCGCGCTGGCCGGGTTTGCCAACATCAAAGGCCGTTTGCAACGCAAAGCCGGCCTGCGCGGCAGCACGATTATCGACGACACCTACAACGCCAACCCCGACAGCATGAAGGCCGCGCTGGATGTGCTGGCCGAGCTGCCTGCTCCGCGTATTTTCGTGATGGGTGATATGGGCGAATTGGGCAACGACGAGGCTCCCGCCCTGCATGCCGAAATCGGCCGCTATGCGCGGGATAAGGGCATCGAAGCCGCCTATTTTGTGGGTGATTTCAGCGTGGAAGCCGCCGAAGCCTTTGGTGCGGCCGGGCTGTGGTTTGCCGCCAAAGACCCGTTGCAGCAGGTGCTGGTGCACGAATTGCCGGAGCAGGCTTCGGTGTTGGTGAAAGGTTCGCGTTTTATGCAGATGGAAGAGGTGGTGGCCGCCTTGCAGGGTCATGAAGCGTAGGCCGCACGGCGGTTATCCGCTCTATCCGGCCAGCAACCACTACGACCCGATCCGCCGCCGCTTTTTCAACCCGGAGCCCAAACGCCGATTGCAGCCGCTGGATTTCGGCGGAGCGTTCAAAATGCTCAGCCGGCAAGGCCGCTTTCCCGCGCAGCGGCTACCGTTTGAGAAGCCTGATTTTGCTGCCTTCATGCAGCAGGAAAGGTTACCTGAAAACGAGCAGAGCGAGTTTCTGCGCAGCAAAAATGAGCAAAATGCGCGGTTTGTTTGGTTCGGCCATTCTACCTTGCTGATGCGCGTGGCCGGGCTGAACATCCTCACCGACCCCGTGTTCGGCATGAGCGCGGCGCCGCACAATAAAATGTTCCGCCGCTTCCAGCCGCCGCCCGCCGCACCGCATGAACTGCCGCCGCTCGACATCATCCTCTACAGCCACAACCACTACGACCATTTGGAGGAATCCTTCGTGCGCAGCGTGGCGGATAACAGGGTACATTTCCTGGTGCCGATGGGCATGGAAGTGCTGTTGCGCCGCTGGGGTGTGAAGGCAGAAAACATTTCGGTGGCGGATTGGTATCAGAGACATACCGTTGGCGGCGTAACATTCACCGCCACCCCCGCCCGCCACGACAGCTCGCGCAACCTGGCCGACCACAACCGCATGCTGTGGGCAGGCTGGGCCATCGAAGGCGGCGGCCAGCGGCTTTATTTCAGCGGCGACTCGTCCTACGGCAGCCACTTCGCCGACATTGGCCGGCATTTCGGCGGTTTCGACCTGGCTTTTATGGAAAACGGTCAATACGACCGCCGCTGGCCGGACAACCACATGTTCCCCGAACAAACCGTACAGGCCGCCATCGACGTGGGCGCGCGCCGCATGATGCCGATTCACTGGGGCGCGTTCAGTCTGGCCATGCACGATTGGGACGAATCCGTGCGCTGCAGCATTCCGCTGGCCATCGAGCGCGGTCTGCCAGTGCTCACGCCGCTGATCGGGCAGGTGTTTGATGCGGATACGGAAACTGAATTATGGTGGGAAGAGGTGTGAGCGGTTTGGACAAATTCGGCTTCGTTTGCTTTCAGGTAGCCTTCCTGGTTCAAAGTGGGCTGAAACAAAAACAGCCATGTTGGTAACCCAAGCTCAAGCGCACATAAATTCCGCCAAAGCGGTAGCCAAGCCTTCCGGATTTTCCCAAGACATCGAGTGCCCGGCATCGGCAATCACGGCGCAGGGAATACCGTATTGAAGGATAAGGTCGTAGTCTGTGTTGGGCAGGGAACGATCGCCAACTAAATAAATTTTGCGTTGGGGCAGGGAGGAGAGGCGGTACAGCCAATCGGGCGATATACCGTTCACTAAATGATATGCACTACGCCACAATGCCCACGGGGCAGCACTTTGTAGGCTGCCCGCCCACGGCGAGAGTTCGTTATTTAGCAATTCGGCATAGCCATTGTGGATGAAATACGCTTCATTCTGTGCGGTAATGTTGCGGCTGAATATACCGCCGCCAGCAATCAGGTTGCATTCGCTTACCATGAGTCCGCGCACACGGCTGCCGAGCTGTTCGGCGGCTTCAATAGCGATGCTGCCACCCATGCTGTGCCCATAGAGATAGAAGTGCGGCAAGTTAAGATGGTTGGCCAGTTCGGATACGATTGCGGCTTGCGCACTGGTGGAATAGGAAAAATCCTGTGGGCGTTCACTGTAGCCGTGACCTGCCAAGTCAAGCAGGATAGTGCGGCGGCCTGCCAAGGCCGGGCTGGCAGCGATGCGGGGGTACTCGTAGCTGGCAGCGCAGCCTAGGCCGTGGATAAATAAGCAAGGGATACTGTTTCTGCCTGCATGGGCTGGTAGATCCATAAATCGGATGCGGCAGCGTGCGCTGTGGGAGTGCATGGTTTGCATAGTTTGTACCTCGCATGGCAGTGGGAATTTCGGTTTTCAGGTAGTCTCTCTTGGGTAGCGGCTTAGTTTATAATGCCACATTTGCCCATTTTACAGTGGGCGCAATACAGATAATGATGTTTCAGGTAGCCTTTTCTATTTCCGGCTGCCTAGGTTAATTAAGCGAATTCAATTTAAATCAGGACAAGGCGGCGAGCCGCAGATTATGCAAAGTAGTACAGTACGGCGAGACAATGCAGTACCGGTTTAAATTGAACTTACGAGAAATGATTTAAGGAAGTTTTATGCTTTTATGGTTGGCCAAACTCAGCAACTGGATTTCGGCGCTGAACATTTTCCAATACACCACTTTCCGCGCAGTGATGGCGGCGCTTACGGCGTTGGCGTTCAGCCTGATGCTGGGGCCGTGGACCATTCGCAAGCTCACCGAGCTCAAAGCCGGCCAGGCCATCCGCAGCGACGGGCCGAAAACCCACTTGGCCAAGGCGGGCACGCCCACCATGGGCGGGGTGCTGATTTTGGTGTCGATTACGGTGTCCACGCTGTTGTGGGGCAATGTGTCGCACCCGTATATCTGGATTCTGCTCGGCGTGCTGCTGGGCACGGGCGCGCTGGGCTTCTACGACGACTGGCGCAAGGTGGTGTATAAAGATCCGCACGGCGTGTCGGCCAAGTTTAAGATGGTGTGGCAGAGCAGTGTGGCGCTGGCGGCCGGCTTGCTGCTGTTTTATGTGGCGAGCAATTCGGCGAACAATATTTTAATCGTGCCGTTTTTCAAACAAGTGGCGCTGCCTTTGGGTGTGCTGGGCTTTGTGGTGCTGTCGTATTTCACCATTGTCGGCACATCCAACGCGGTAAATCTGACCGACGGCTTGGACGGCCTGGCGGCTTTCCCGGTGGTGCTGGTGGCCGGCGGGATGGCGGTGTTTGCCTATGCCACCGGGCACTGGCAGTTTGCACGCTATCTGCAGCTGCCTTTCGTGCCGGGGGCGAACGAGGTGATGGTGTTCTGCGCGGCCATGTGCGGCGCGTGTTTGGGCTTTTTGTGGTTCAACGCGGCGCCGGCGCAGGTGTTTATGGGCGACGTGGGCGCGTTGGCGCTGGGCGCGGCGCTGGGCGCGGTGGCCGTAATCGTGCGGCAGGAATTTGTATTGGTGATTATGGGCGGCCTGTTTGTGGTGGAAGCTTTGTCGGTGATGCTGCAGGTGGGCTGGTATAAGAAAACCAAAAAACGCATCTTCCTGATGGCGCCGATCCACCACCATTTCGAGCAGAAGGGCTGGAAGGAAACGCAGGTGGTGGTGCGCTTCTGGATCATTACCATTGTGTTGGTGCTGGTGGGCTTGAGCACATTGAAAATCCGTTAAACGGTTTTCAGGTAGCCTTATCGGGTTAAAGGGGGGGGACTACCTGAAAGCGAACACGGTAGGCTTCTGTGAAGCCAAAATAAATTGAACTAAACAGAGAGGTGTTGTTATGGGGCTGCTGCATCTGCTGATTTTGCTCACTTTCGCTAAATTGCAGGATTCCGCCGAAAGTTCCTCTGCCTGGCAATGGGCGCTGGGCTTTGCCGGCGTCACCTTTCTGTTCGTCTTTTTTGACGGCGATGTGATGGCAGGAGCTATTACGGCTGCGTTTTGGGGGTTGTATTCGTGGGCTTATTTCGCCCTGCTGCGGCGGCTGGTAGATAGCTTGGTGCTGTGGCTGATCGTATATATCGGCGGGGTTATACTGCCGTGGCTGTTGCTGGCGAAGTTACTGCTCAGTGCGAGTGCGCAGTAAAGGCTACCTGAAAGCATAAGTCTCAACGCAGTCAAAATACAGCGAAGCGAAAAACTGAGAAAGCAGCCGCCGCAAAACCGGGCGGCATGGAGAATAGAATGAAAAACGAATGGCAAAACCAAAAAATCCTCGTGGCCGGGATGGGCGGCAGCGGCATTTCCATGTTGGATTTCCTGCGCCGCAAAGGCGCGGCGGTAGCCGCTTATGATGCTGATTTTCCGGCAGCCAAACAAGCTGAGCTGCAACAGCGTTTCCCCGGCCTGGCCTGCCATACAGGCTACCTGAAAAACGCATTGGCCGAAGGTTTCGGCATTCTGGCACTCAGCCCCGGCATCAGCGAGCGCACGCCCGAAATCGAAGCTTTCAAACAGGCTGGCGGTCGTGTGTTGGGCGATGTGGAAATCTTGGCACACGAGCTTTCCGGCAAGCGCGACAAAATCATCGCCATCACCGGCAGCAACGGTAAAACCACTGTAACCAGCCTGGTGGGCCATTTGTGCCGCGAATGCGGGCTGGATACCGTGGTGGCCGGCAATATCGGTACGCCGGTGCTCGAAGCCTATGAAGACCGGCTGGAACAGAGTGCCGATGTGTGGGTGCTCGAACTTTCCAGCTTCCAACTGGAAAACACCGACCATTTGAACGCTGCCGCCGCCGCCGTGCTCAATATTTCCGAAGACCACCTCAACCGCTACGACGACTTGCTCGACTATGCCCACGCCAAAGACAAAATCTTCCGCGGCAGCGGCGTGCAGGTGATCAATGCCGACGATGCGCTGTGCCGCGCCATGAAACGCAGCGGCCGTGAAGTGCGCCGCTTTTCGCTGCAGCAGGCAACCGATTATTGGTTTGACGCCGCATCAGGCTACCTGAAACACGGCGCGGAAACGCTGATTGCCGCCGCCGATATTCCGCTGCAAGGCCTGCACAACGCCGCCAACGTGCTGGCCGCGCTGGCTTTGTGCGAAGCCGTCGGCCTGCCGCGTGCCGAACTGCTGCGCCATGTGCGCACCTTCAAAGGCCTGCCGCACCGCGTGGAAAAAATCGGCGAGAAAAACGGTGTGGTGTTTATCGACGACAGCAAAGGCACCAATGTGGGTGCCACCGAAGCCGCCATCGCCGGCCTGCAAAGCCCGCTGTTTTTGATTGCCGGCGGGCAGGGCAAAGGGCAGGACTTCACCCCGCTGAAAAACGTGCTGCCCGGCAAAGCCCGTGCCGTGCTGCTCATCGGCGAAGACGCGCCGCAAATCCGCCGCGACCTGGCCGGCTGCGGCGTGGACATGATGGATTGCGCCAGCCTGCAGGAAGCGGTGCAAACCGCCTACCGCCTGGCCGAGCCCGGCGACATCGTGCTGCTCAGCCCCGCCTGCGCCAGCTTCGATATGTTTAAAGGCTATGCGCACCGCTCGCAGGTGTTTATTGAGGCGTTTGAGGCTTTGTAATGTTTTCAGGTAGCCTTTGTCCAAGCCAAAAGGCTATCTGAAAATGCCGCAGCGGCAGGCAAGCCTGATTGGGAAAACACAAATGGTATTGCACACCTTTCTGGAAAACTTTCCGTGGCGCCGGTTTGGCACGCCTTATGAAACCCACGCCAAAGGGGTGCAGCAGAACATTTTGAATATATTGGCCGGTTCTGCGGTGGAAAAAGATTACGAGCGGCTGATTGACAGCTTGGAATCGCAGGCTTGGCTGGTGAAATTGTCGCCCTGGGGGCTGAAGGTTTGCCTGGCGTTGCTGGCGGAAGAGAAGCCGAATAAGGCCTGGTTGCTCAAGGGAATGAGTACGCTGTTTGAAGCGGCCAACTATAGCGCCCAATCTCCGCAGGCCCAGGCGTTTAAAGAAACCAAGGGCAAGGCGCTGAAATACGGCATATTTAAAGCCAAGCTGTTCGATCCCGCCTTCAATGGCAGGATGGACGACGAGTTTCTTAAAATAAGCAAAACATTAGATAGGCATTATTTACACGTGTCTGTTTTAGAATTGTTTGCGGCAAACCGCGACCTGATAGCGGGTTTGGCCGCTTCCGCAGATGTAGAAACCGCCAAGCAGGCGGCTTTGTTGGCGGAGGCGATTGCCAACCCTAAGCAGTATCCTTGCGGTTAGTTTGCCGCAAGTTTGAAATAAAGCAGAATTTTCAGGTAGCCTCTGTTGAAGCCAAAAAGGCTACCTGAAACCTTGTTCCATTGATTTTTGAAGTAACTTGAAGTACCCGAATGATTACCGAATCCAAACTCCTCGACCGCAAAATCCTGCGCCACGGCCACACCATCGATCAATCGCTGCTGTGGCTGGTGGTGCTGATGCTTGGCTTCAGCCTGGTGATGGTGTATTCCGCCTCGGTGGCCTTTGCCGGGCAGGGCGGCGGCAATAAATGGGCGTTTCTTATCCGCCAGGCGGCCTATATTGGCGTGGGCGGCGGCGCAGCTTTGGTGGCGTTCCGGGTGCCGATGCGTACTTGGCAGAAGTATTCGATGGTGCTGCTGGTGATCAGCCTGCTGATGCTGATTGCGGTGTTGCTGGTGGGGCGTGATGTGAACGGTGCGCGGCGTTGGATTCCTTTGGGTGTGGCCAATTTGCAGCCGAGCGAATTTTTCAAGCTGGCGGTGATTCTTTATCTTTCCGGCTTTTTCATGCGCCGTGCCGAAGTGTTGCAGCATTTGAAGAAAGTGTGCTGGGTGGCGTTGCCGGTGGGCTGCGGGCTGGGGCTGATTATGCTGCAGCCGGATTTCGGCTCGTTTGTGGTGGTGTCGGTGATCAGCGTGGGCTTGTTGTTTTTGGTGGGACTGCCGTTTCGCTGGTTTATCGTGGTGGTATTGGCCGGCCTGAGCGGCATGGTAACGCTGGTGCTGATTTCGCCCTACCGCATGGCGCGTGTGACCGCCTTCCTCGATCCGTGGGCCGACCCGCTGGGCAGCGGCTACCAGCTCACCCATGCGCTGATGGCCATCGGGCGCGGCGGCTGGACGGGCGTAGGCTTGGGCGCAGGCTTGGAAAAACGCTTCTACCTGCCCGAGGCGCATACCGATTTCATCACCGCCGTGATTGGCGAGGAATTCGGTTTTCTCGGCATGATGCTGCTCACCGCCTGCTATTTGTGGCTGGTGTGGCGCTCGTTTTCCATCGGCAAAATGGCGCGCGATTTGGAGCAGTTTTTCGGCGCGTTTGTGGCCAGCGGCGTGGGCATCTGGCTGGGTATTCAGAGCTTTTTCAATATCGGCGTGAACATCGGCCTGTTGCCCACCAAGGGGCTGACCCTGCCGCTGGTTTCCTTCGGCGGCTCGGCGCTGGTGGCCATGCTGATAGCCGTGGCGCTGCTGCTGCGGGTGGATTATGAAAACCGGCGCAAAATGCGTGGTTTTGCAGTGTAAGGAGCCGAATATGGGCGTGAAAACCTTTTTGCTGATGGCCGGCGGTACCGGCGGGCATATTTTCCCCGCGCTGGCGGTGGCTGCCGCGCTGCGCGAACGCGGGCATAAGGTGGTGTGGCTGGGTAGCGAGGGCGCGATGGAAACGCGTATTGTGCCGCAACATGGCATCGAAATCGAAACCCTGGCCATTAAAGGCGTGCGCGGCAACGGCCTCAAACGCAAGCTGATGCTGCCGTTCACGCTGTGGCACACCATCCGTGCGGCGCGAAGCATCATCCGTAAGCATCAGGTGGACGGCGCCATCGGCTTCGGCGGCTTCGTTACCGTGCCCGGTGGCGTGGCAGCCAAGCTGTGCGGCGTGCCGCTGGTGATTCATGAGCAAAACGCCGTGGCCGGGCTTTCCAACCGGATTTTGGCCAAGTTGGCCAGCCGCGTGCTGTATGCCTTCCCCAAGGCGTTTAGCGATGAAAACGGGCTGGTGGGCAATCCCGTGCGCGCCGATATTGCCGCATTGCCCGCGCCGCAAGAGCGGTTTGCTGAGCGTTCAGGTAGCCTGAAGCTGCTGGTTACCGGCGGCAGTTTGGGCGCGGATATTCTCAACCGTCTGCTGCCCGAAGCGCTGGCCCTGCTGCCTGCCGAGCAACGCCCCCAAGTGCGCCACCAAAGCGGGCGCGGCAAGCTGGAAGGCTTGCGCCAGCGCTATGCCGAAGCCGGTGTGCAGGCTGAATGTAGCGAATTTATTGATGATATGGCCGCAGCTTACGGCGTGGCAGATTTGGTGGTGTGCCGCTCCGGCGCGCTTACCATTGCCGAGTTGGCGGCTGCCGGCGTGGGCGCATTGCTCGTGCCCTACCCCTATGCGGTGGACGACCACCAAACCGCCAACGCCCGTTTCGTGGCCGCCGGCGAGGCCGGGCTGCTCTTGCCGCAGAGCGAATTGACTGCTGAGAAACTGGCTTCGGTGTTGGGCGGCCTCAATCGCGATACTTGCCGCCAATGGGCGCAAAATGCCCGCCGAATGGCCAAGCCGGATAGTGCGGCCAAGGTGGCGGAAGCGGCACTGGCGGCAGTGGGCAGATGATCGGTTTGAGGCTACCTGAAAAGCGGTTTTAAAGTTTCAGGTAGCCTCAAACAGTAAAGGGAGCTCAATGTTCGCTTGCTTGGGAAGTAAAAGTCGCCGCCAAACCAAACAATTTGAATGTGCTGTTGGTATGCATGCTTGATGATTAGTATGGCCGATGGCTGAAAGGTTTTGCTGAGGCCGTGCTCTGGGCAGCTATTTTTCAGGTAGCCTCAGCTGCAATATGGATTTTTCTCCTGCCTGCGTTGTATCGAAAAATGTTTATCCGCTATACAATAGCGGTTTTGTCTGCAAAGGCTGCCCGGGAAGCAGTGATAACTATGAAGCAACGAGTAAAACGCATCCATTTCGTCGGCATCGGCGGCTCTGGCATGTGCGGCCTGGCCGAGGTGCTGTATAAAGAATTCGACGTATCCGGCTCGGATCAGGCGCAAAGCGCGGTAACGCGCCAGCTGGCCGATATGGGCATCAAAGTGTTCCACGGCCATGCGGCAGAGCATATCGAGGGCGTGGACGTGGTGGTTACTTCCACCGCCATCAAGCCGGATAATCCGGAAGTGTTGGCCGCCCGCGAGGCAGGCATTCCGGTGATTCCGCGCGCCATGATGCTGGCGGAGATTATGCGCTTCGGCCAAGGTATCGCCATTGCCGGCACGCATGGCAAAACCACCACCACCAGCCTCACTGCCTCCATCCTCACCGCTGCCGGCCTCGACCCGACCTTCGTGATTGGCGGCAAGCTCACCGCTGCGGGCACCAACGCCAAGCTCGGCGGCGGGCAGTATATTGTGGCTGAGGCCGACGAATCAGACGCCTCTTTCCTGTATCTCACGCCCGTGATTACCGTGGTAACCAATATCGACACCGACCACATGGACACCTACGATCACAGCGTGGACAAGCTGCACCAGGCCTTTGTGGAATTTGTGCACCGTATGCCGTTCTACGGCAAGGCATTTTTGTGTATTGATAGCGAACATGTGCGTGCCATTCTGCCGGAAATTCAGAAACCGTTTGTCACTTATGGTTTAGACGAAACCGCCGATATTTACGCCGATAATGTGCACAGCGAAGGCGCGCAGATGTGCTTTACCGTGCACCTGAACAAACGCTCAATCGCGCCGTTTGAAGTGCGGCTGAACGCACCGGGGCGGCACAATGTGCTCAACGCGCTGGCTGCCATCGGTGTGGCGCTGGAGTGCGGCGCGGACGTGGAAGCCATCCAGCGTGGGTTGGCCGGTTTCGGCGGCGTGGGACGGCGTTTCCAAAGCTACGGCGAAATCAAGCTGCCGCAAGGCGGCAGTGCCTTGGTGGTTGATGACTACGGCCACCATCCGGTGGAAATGGCTGCTACGCTCTCCGCTGCCCGCGGCGCCTATCCAGAACGCCGCCTGGTATTGGCATTCCAGCCGCACCGCTACACCCGCACCCGCGATTTGTTTGAAGACTTCGTGCGCGTGTTGAACACTGCCGACGCAGTAGTGCTGACCGATGTATACGCCGCCGGTGAAGAGCCGATTGTGGCTGCCGACAGCCGCGCCCTCACCCGTGCCCTGCGCGTGGCCGGCAAGCTGGAGCCGATTTACTGCGCCGACGTGGCCGATATGCCCGCCACCCTGCTCAATATGCTGCAAGACGGCGACCTGTTGCTGAATATGGGCGCAGGCAGCATCAACAAAGTGCCGCAGGCTTTGCGGGATTTAGCCGCGCATGGATGATTTCCTGAAACGCCGCCAAGAGGCGCGGCAGCGTGCCGCTGCTTTTTGGCAAAGCTGGCAGTGGGAGCAGCCTTGGCAGGCCAGCGGGGGTTGCGTGGCGTTGGTGAACAGCGGCAACTATCTGCTGCATCACTATTTTCCTGGCGTGTTTTTGCAGGCGGTGTCGGATTATGTCGTTGATGCCGGTGCTAAGTTTCAGGTAGCCTTCAGCAGCGGGGGCCGGCTGGAGCCGATGGCCGATGCGGTGTTGCTGGCGGAGGCCGCACCGCCGGGCTTGCCATTCGGTGTGCAGGCCTTGCTGCGGCGCTGCCGGGCTGCGGAACTGCCGCAGCGCAAGGCCGGTTTTGGCAAAACGCAGCTTTCCGGCAGTCAGTTTCAGGTAGCCTGTGCGCCCGGTAGTGATGGTTTGGTGCATTTGCGGGTGTTTGTGAACGATAATCCCGCCGGCACCGATGCCGACGACCGCCGGCTGGCGGTGTGGTTGCTCTTGGCGCAGGCTTTGGGGCAGTGGGATTTAAACGTGAAAACCGGCTATGTGGAGCTGGTGGAGCAGCCGCCTCGGGGCGCGTTGCCGCTGGCCGAGCTGCCTGCTGCCTTTGATCAGTTGTGGCGCGCCCAGCTGGGGCACAACGGTGTGTATCCGAGCGGCGAGGCAGAATTCCGTGTGTATGGCTCGGAAAACGATGATGGCGAGCCAGCCAAAATTTTGGTGCGTAACGAATCGGCTGCTTCGCTGCTGGGGCGCGCTGATTTGGCCTGGTGTTTGAGCGTGCGCTGCGAAGTGTATGATGACATGAGCCAGGCTCTGGCGCAGGAACTGGCACACGAGTTTTCCGGCTGCGTCGGGCAGCATGAGCAAGGCATCCTGACTGCTATGCTGGCCGATGCGGAAAAAGGCGAATACACCGCCTTTGCCATGGTGGCCGAGCCGGAAGGATTGTGGGAAAAGGTGCGGGAAATCACCGCACGCTACGAGCGGCTGGACGCGCAGGCCAACTGTGTGTTCGACCCATCATGGCGGCATTACCGCTTGCAAGGATAAAAGATGACGAAATCAGATACCAACGAAGCCGCCGGGCGGCACAGCTTGAGCGAATGGCAAGATAATGCCCATTGTTTTTGGACGGTGTGGCGGCGCGAAGAGGCGCGGCTCGCAGCGCTGGAAGACCCGGTGGCCTTCGTTACCGAGGCCAACAACCTGCTGCACGAATACTGCCCAGGCGTGGTGGTAGAATTGGAAGGACCGCCGGCTGACGGAGCGCTGGTATTCAGCGCCAACGGCGATTTGGAACACTTCCCGCAAGTGTTGGCGCTGATTGCCACAGCGGCGGAATCCACCGAGCGTTCGGTGCTGTGTTTCCGCCAACGGCTGGGCTCGCCCGAGCAGTTTGCCATCCGCATGGGCGGCGTGGAAATGCAGGCGGCGGATATTTTGGCGCGCTGCGGAGAATGGCGCGGCCTGCCCGCGCTGGACGTGGCTTTTGCCAAGCCGCCCAAGGCAGAAGATTTGGAAACCGCGCAGCGGCTGGCGCTGATTATGCTCGACCATGTGTTGGGCGAGTGGGACGCGGTGGTGAAAGTGGGCGCACTGGGTTTTGTGGATACTATGCCGCCGGAAGCCGTGCCGCTGCACAGGCTACCTGAAAAAATAGACGAAGTATGGAAAGCCTTGGGGCGCGATGCGCTCTATCCCGAGCCGGAATGGCAGTATACCGCCTATCAGCGCGATGAAGATGAAGAAAACGAACAAGATGGCCTGGTGCTGCTGCGCAACGAGTCGGCCAACAGCCTGCTCGGCCGGGCAGATATGGGCTGGTGCGTTTCCGTACGCTGCGAAATCAACGGCGAAGACGCACTGATGGCGGCCTACCGGCTGCAAGACGAATTCGATGCCGAAGCCTGTCACCGGCAACAAGGCATCGGCACGATTGCCGTCACCAATCTCACGCGGGGCGAGCGCACCATATTTGCCGCCACCGGCGAGCCGGAGCGCCTTATGGAGAAAGCACAGGCACTGTGTGAACAGTTTGCCGAACTCAAGCCGCAGGCCATATGCGAATACGACCCGAGCTGGCGGCATTACCGGTTTTAAGTTTTCAGGTAGCCTTTCAGACGGGCGTTTGATGAGGCTACCTGAAAGTAGAAGCAAGAAAGAAGTAAAGCAAATGAACAAGCAGTTTGGCAAAGTGGCCGTATTGAACGGCGGATTTTCCAGTGAGCGCGAAGTGTCGCTCGACAGCGGCGCGGCCGTATTGGCCGCCTTGCAGAGCCGAGGCATCGATGCCCACCGGTTCGATCCGAAAGAACAAGACATCCTGCAATTGAAAGCGCAGGGTTTTCAGGTAGCCTTCAATGTGCTGCACGGCACTTATGGCGAAGATGGCACCGTGCAGGCGCTACTCGACTCCATCGGCATCCCCTATACCGGCTGTGGCATGGCCGCCTCCGCACTGGGCATGGACAAATACCGCTGCAAACTGATTTGGCAGGCGCTCGGCCTGCCTGTGCCCGATTTTGCCGTGTTGCACGATGATACGGATTTTGCCGCTGTGGAAGCGGAGCTTGGCCTGCCGATGTTTGTGAAGCCTGCCGCCGAAGGCAGCAGCGTGGGCGTGGTGAAAGTGAAGCAGGCGGGCGAACTGCCCAAAGTGTATCGCGAGTTGCGCGAACGCCATCTGCACGGCGAAATCATCGCCGAACGCTTTATCGACGGCGGCGAATACACCTGCGCCGTGCTCGGCCAACAGGCACTGCCCAGTATCCACATCATCCCGGCCACCGAGTTTTACGATTACGACGCCAAGTATTTCCGCGACGACACGGTATACCAATGCCCCAGCGATTTGGATGCAGCTGGTGAGGCCGAAATCCGCCGCCTGGCCAAAGCTGGTTTTGAAGCCATCGGCGGGCGCGGCTGGGGCCGGGTGGATTTCCTGCGCAGCCAAAGCGGAAAGCTTTATTTGTTGGAAATCAACACCGTGCCCGGTATGACCAGCCACAGCCTGGTGCCGAAAGCCGCCGCGCAAACCGGCTTGGATTTTGCCGATTTATGCGTTGAAGTATTGAGCCATGCGACTTTGGGATAACGCCGGCGCGCTCAAACGCATCAACAGCAGCCTCTATCTTTTGGCTGCTGTCGGCCTGATTGTGGCAGCGGTGATGTGGATGATGAATTCGCCGTATTTCCCGGTAAAGCTGGTGAAGATTGACGGCGAACTGCATCGCTTAAGTGCCACGCAACTGCAACAAACCGCCCACCGCCACATCCGCGGCAATATATTTAAAGCCGATTTGAACGAAGCACGGCAGGCGTTTGAAACGCTGCCTTGGGTGGCTAAGGTGGAAGTGCGCCGAATCTGGCCGGATACGGTGCAAATCCGGGTGGAAGAGCGGCAGCCGGTGGCGCGCTGGGAAGGCGGCGGGCTGGTGGATAGCGAAGGCAAAGGCTTCGATGCGCCTACCGATGAAAACTTTCCCGTATTTGCAGGTACGCCCGGAATGCGTAAAATTATGGTGGAGGAATTTATTGAGTTCCAAGCCATCTTGGCGCCGACTAATCTGAAAATCAGCCGTATGGACTACAGCTCGCGCTCCTCGCGGGAGCTGGCTTTGGAGAACGGCATCCGGCTGCATCTTGGCCGCGTCGACGCGCAAGATCGTTTGCGCCGCTTTGTGCAGGCATGGCACGAAATCTTGAAAGAACGCGCAGCCGACGTACAATACGTGGATTTGCGCTATAAAGATGGCTTTGCCGTGCGCTACAAACAGGGCGCGGCAAATGAAGATAACAACAACCAACAACCGCAATCGGGCGGGCATGACTGAAGCAGTGATTTTTCTACACGACGGCAAGTTGCAGACAGTACAACTGGTACGGCAAGACGAGCCAACGCAGTAGGAAGATGAGAGCTTTAGCTATAAACAACCATTTTAACAATAAGCGAGACAGAGTTATGTCAAACAACAAACAATTGGTGGGCGCGCTGGACATCGGCACCTCGAAAACCATCGTTTTAATCGGCGAAGTGCAAGACGACAAAGAAATCCACATCATCGGCTTTGGCCAAGCGCCGTCACACGGCTTGAAAGCCGGCATGGTAACCAATATTGATGCCACCGCCCAAGCCATTACCCAGGCTATGGAAGAAGCCCAGCTGATGGCCGATTGCCAAATCGGCAGCGTGGTAACTGGCATTGCCGGCAACCACATCCGCAGTATGAATTCGCAAGGCGTGGTGAAAATCAAGGAAGGCGAAGTAACGCAGGCCGACATCGACCGTGCCATCGAAACCGCTAAAGCTGTAAATATTCCGCCGGATCACCAGATTCTGCACACCGTGGTGCAGGAATACATCATTGATAACCAGCCCGGCGTGCGCGAGCCTATCGGCATGAGCGGTGTGCGTCTGGATACGCGCATTCATATCGTAACCGGTGCGGTTACTGCCATGCAGAACATTCAAAAATGTATCGAACGCTGCGGCCTGCACATCGACAATATGATTCTGCAGCCCTTGGCCAGCGGCCGTGCCGTGTTGACTGAAGACGAGAAAGAACTGGGCGTGTGCGTCATCGATATCGGCGGCGGCACGACCGATATCGCCGTGTACACCAACGGCGCAATCCGACACACTGCGGTAATCCCGGTGGCCGGCGATTTGATTACCCGCGATTTGGCGCAAGCCCTGCGTACCCCTTACAACGCCGCCGAATACATCAAAATCAACCATGGCGTGGCCTTGGCTACCGGCGATGGCTTGGATGAAATGATTGAAGTGCCCAGCGTGGGCGACCGCAGCCCGCGCCAGATTTCACGCCGTGTGTTGGCCAGCGTTATCGGCCCGCGCGTGGAAGAAATTTTGGAACTGACCCGCAATGAACTGCACCGTTCCGGTTTCCCCGAAGAAGTGCTCACCTCCGGCGTGGTGCTCACCGGCGGAGCCTCTTTGCTTTCCGGTGTGGTGGAACTGGCCGAAGACGTATTCAACCTGCCCGCCCGCGTCGGTGTGCCGAAGGAAATGGGCGGTTTGTCGGAACGCATCCGTAACCCGCGCTACGCCACCGCCATCGGCCTCCTGCAAACCGCTGCCGAATACAGCAGCCAACATGGCACGCATAACACCGTGCGACAGGCTGCAGAGGGAGATTCTGTTTTCTACCGCCTCAAAGAGTGGCTGAAAAACAATTTCTAAGCTTTTTGCTTATTCTTGCACACAAAATCCGTTCAAACCTTTATAATACGGGCGATTTCATTTTTCAGGTAGCCTTCCGGGGCGCAAAAGGAGTGTTAAATGCAGTTGGTTTATGATGTTGTCGAATCCGCAGCCAGTCCGGCAGTCATTAAAGTTATCGGTATTGGTGGCGGTGGCTGTAATGCTATTAACAATATGATAGACAACACGGTGCAAGGCGTTGAGTTTATTAGTGCCAACACCGATGCCCAATCTTTGCAGGGCAGCAAAGCGCCCAAGCGCATCCAGCTGGGTACTAATTTGACCAAAGGTTTGGGTGCCGGTGCGAATCCTGAAACCGGCCGCAATGCCGCTCTGGAAGACCGTGAAACTATTGCTGACGCCATTCAAGGCGCCAATATGCTGTTCATTACCACCGGTATGGGCGGCGGCACCGGTACCGGCGCTGCTCCGGTAGTGGCCGAGATTGCCCGTGAGCTGGGTATCCTGACTGTGGCTGTGGTTACCCGCCCGTTCGAGCACGAAGGTAAACGCATCCAGATTGCCAAAGACGGCTTGGAAACCCTGAAAAACCAAGTAGACTCACTCATCGTTATTCCGAACGACAAATTGATGACCGCCTTGGGCGAAGATGTAACCGTGCGCCAGGCATTCCGTGCCGCCGACAACGTATTGCGTAACGCCGTAGCCGGCATTGCCGAAGTGATTACCTGCCCTGGTATGATCAACTTGGACTTCGCCGACGTACGCAACGTAATGGGCATCATGGGCATGGCCATGATGGGTTCTGGTTTCGCACAAGGTATCGACCGTGCCCGTTTGGCCACCGAGCAGGCAATTGCCAGCCCGCTGCTGGACAACGTAACGCTGGAAGGTGCGCGTGGCGTATTGGTGAACATCACCACCGCCCCCGACGGCCTGACCATGAAAGAATACAAAGAAATCATGTCGGTAGTGAGCGAATATGCTCATCCCGATGCAGAGCTGAAATATGGTACAGCTGAAGACGCTGCCATGGCGGAAGGCGAAATCCGCGTAACCATCATTGCCACCGGCTTGAAAGAGCAGGGCGATAACAGCCAGAGCAGCAACCTGCGTATGGTGAAAGCCGCCCAAGCCACTGGCACAGATGGTGGATTCCCGGAAATTGACAGTGTTATCCGCTCCGGCCGCACTGCCCGCACTATGAACTTGGCTGCTTCTGATTTTGCCAACCAATCTGTGTTGGACGATTTCGAAATCCCAGCAGTGATTCGCCGCCAGGCTGATTAAGCCAGTCTGGTTCTCAATGCAAAACCTGCCTCTTTTGAGGCAGGTTTTTGTTTGGCTTGGTGGATTAGGATGGTTAAAGGCTACTTATTAGTTGAGCTAGGCGAATAGCTGATAAACATCCTTGCGCGCTCCAAGGCCATTCTTATGCTATTGATGATTGCTGGCTGCGAATCATGAATAACCATTCGGCATAAGTAACAAAAAAGGTGCTATTTCAGAGAACCTTGCCAGTAAGTAACA
>CAUUTP010000022.1:0-25225 GCA_963548155.1 uncultured Eikenella sp. | reverse complement strand
TGGAACGCGCCACCGCCAACGACAGCGACCGCCTGCGCAAATACCTGCAACGCTTCGGGCTGACTTGGGCGGATGTGTCGGGGTGAGCCGACGGCGTCGGATAGTAAGCGAAAAAGGCTACCTGAAAATTCTGCGGATGCAGTTTTAGGTAGCCTTTTTGTTTGGGCGGTTTCACCGCAATGCCAAACCGTTGTTCATAGCATGTTTGGAGTAGGTTGGGCATGGCTGCCCGACGCGGGATGGCGGGCTACCTGAAAAACAGTACAAAGATTTTCAGGTAGCCCTAAGTGCTTATAGCAGGCCGGCCAGCTTGGGGTTGTTTTCTTTCGGCACCGGGCGAGGGTTGCCTTGGGCATCGATGGCCACATAGGTGAACATGGCTTCGGTTACCAGCTCGCGGGTTTCGGTAACGTGTTCATTCATCAGGGTTTTCACCCACACTTCGAGTTTCAGTTGGAGCGAGGTGTTGCCCACGCGCACGCAGCGGCCGTAGCAGCACACCACGTTGCCGACTTTCACCGGCCGGATAAAGTTCATTTCTTGCGCACACACGGTGGCGATTCGGCCTTGGGCGATTTCGGCAGCCAAGATCCCGCCGCCCAAATCCATCTGTGACATAATCCAGCCGCCGAAGATGTCTTGGTTGGGGTTGGTGTCGCTGGGCATGGCTACGGTGCGCAGCAGGAGCTCGCCTTGTGGCTGGGTGTGTGTGGGCATGTTGCGGTGCGGCATGGTCTAATCCTTGAGTGGGGTGGGGAAGGGCGTATTTTACGCTGTTTTTGGCAGTCGGGAATCGGGGCGATGCGGATGATGAAACTCGAGAGGCTCTATAACGTGGTTGATATTTTCAGGTAGCCTGAATAGCTTGGGGCTACCTGAAAATATCAGTGAAACGGAACGGAGTGAAAACCAAGCCGCCGGCTTAGTCTATGCTGCGGGCGGAAAATTCATGCACAGCATCCACCAGTGCCTTGACGTTTTCCGGGTCGGTGTGCTGGCTGATGCCATGACCGAGGTTGAAGATGTGGCCGCTGCCTTCGCCGTAGCTGTGCAAAATACGGCGTACTTCAGCACGGACGGATTCGGGCGTGCCGAACAGGGCGGCGGGGTCAAAATTGCCTTGCAGGGCCACTTGGCTGCCCACGCGCTGCCGTGCCTGACCGAGGTTTACCGTCCAATCCAAGCCGAGCGCGTCGGCGCCGCTTTCGGCCATCAGCTCGAGCCATTGGCCGCCGCCTTTGGTAAACAGGATAACGGGCACGCGGCGGCCTTCGTGTTCGCGGGTGAGGCCGCTGATGATTTGGCGCATATAGGCCAGGCTGAATTCGGGGAAAGCGGCGTCGGAAAGCAGGCCGCCCCAGGTGTCGAAAATCTGCACGGCTTGGGCGCCGGCAGCGATTTGTTCGTTCAGATAGGCGGTTACGGCTTGGGCGGTGATGTTGAGGATGTGGTGCAACAGCTCTGGGCGGCGGTAGAGCAGGGTTTTGATTTGGTGGAATTCTTTGCTGCCGCCGCCTTCCACCATATAACAGGCGAGGGTGAAGGGGCTGCCGGCAAAGCCGATCAGCGGCACGCGGCCGTTCAGCGCGCGGCGGATGGAGGAAACGGCGTCGAATACATAGCGCAGTTTGGCCATATCGGGCACTTGTAGTGTGGCAATGTCGGCTTCGTTTTGCAGCGGGCGGGCAAATTTCGGGCCTTCGCCCTCGGCAAAATAGAGGCCTAAGCCCATGGCATCGGGTACGGTGAGGATGTCGGAAAAGAGGATGGCGGCATCGAGGCCGAAGCGCTCGATGGGTTGGAGGGTTACTTCAGTAGCCAGCTCAGTGTTTTTGCATAAATCCAAAAAGCCGCCGGCACGGGCGCGTACGGCGCGGTATTCGGGCAGATAGCGCCCGGCTTGGCGCATGAGCCATACCGGGGTGTGGGAAACAGGCTGTTTGGCGAGGGCGCGCAGGAAGGTATCGTTTTGCAGGGTGGTCATGGTAGGGTTTGTGTGGTGTGGATGGGAGGCGAATCATAGCACAGGCAGGGCGGGGAATTGGGGCTACCTGAAAGTGTGGTTTCAATGAATTGAAACATCATGCCGCATAGTTTCTATGCAGCTAAAACTTTCAGGTAGCCTCTTGTTAAAACTGCTTTTCCAATTCCACAAACACTTGCCGGCTTTTACGTTCTGCCCACACATGACTGCTGCGGGTGTGTTGCCAAGAGAAATTCAGCTTCGGGGTGAGGCCGAGGATGGTCCAGTTTCGGTGCCACAGTGAAGCGGAGTATTGAATTTCGCGGTCGCGGCGTTGTTCGCGCGGGAAGCCTTGCGGCGTGATGTTTAGTGCGGTGCCACGGAAACGCCGTTCGGCGAAGGATACGTTGAGCCGGGTGGAGAGGCCGCCCAGTGCGTCCCAATCGTGAATCCAACCGGCACCGATGCCGTGGCGGCGGTAGGCGGCATTATTTGGCTTGCCGCGCAAGGTGGATTGCTCAGGCAGCATCTGGTTGAAATTCAGCCCGGCATACAGCGTGTTGCGCGCTGTGGCACGCCAGGCTAGGGAAATACTTTCGCCCAAATACCAGCCGTTATACATTTCTGCTTTGGTATCCATCCGATAGCGCTGGCGGTAGGCATCCAGTGCGGTGTGCAGCTGCCAGCGCGGGGTGAGCAGGCGGCTGTATTCTGTGCGCAGCCCGGGGGCGTGCGCCCACATGTGCATTTTCAGCGTGTGGTTGTTTTGCGGTTTGCGGCCATCCCAGTTGTCGGTACCGCTGAGCTGGAATTGGTAAAACGGCATCACCAACAGCCGCTGCCGCGCATCCTGCCAGAGCCAGCCCGCACCCAAACGGCCGTAGGCGCTGTCGTAGGCCGATTTGTTGCTCCAATAATAATTGGTGCCGCTCACATCCAACTGCATGCGCAGGTTGTGATGCCCGGCCAGCGGCTGGTTTTTCGCCACACCCAGGCTGTAAGCCACGCCCACAGCATCTTCTGCGCGTTCGCGGCTGCAGCCGAACGGGCTGCAATACGGCGGCGGGGCGTTGTTCACATTGTTATCAAATGAGGGCGAGAGTCCGCCGCTCCACTGCCATTGCTGCTGTTTGGCAATATGGTTCAGATAATGCTGCACATTATTCTGCACTTCCGCCGGCACCTCCGGCTCGCTCTGCACAGTTTTAAACAGCTGCGCCGATTCGCGCCATTGCTTATCTTCTGCCAGCATTGCCGCTAAATCCAGGCGGATGCGCACATCCTGCGGCTCTTCTGCCGCCAATTCCCGATAAATTTGCACCGCGCGCGCGTAATCACCGGCATATTTGGCCTGCATGCCTTGCGCCCGCCGCAGCAATACCGTGTTTGGCTGCGGCGTTTGCGCATACAGCGAAGTCAAATCTGCCAACAATTCCGGCTGCGGCGGGCCGTTTAACACTTGCACCAGCATCCGCGCCAAGAGCTGCGGCCGTGCCAGCAAATCCTGCTGGGTGAGCACGGGTGCAGCCTGCTGCCCATCTGCCGTTGCAGGCATTTGTTCATGGTTTTCCAATTGCCGCAACCACTGCTGTTGCCCTGTTTGCAAAAAACGCTTCTGATCCTGTTCCGGCGTTGTATTGCCCCAACTGTGTTGCGCTGTACACAACGTAGAAATAATCAGAAGCACACTCGTTTTCATCTGCATATGATAAATAATTGTTTGAAAATAATGAAATATAATGGATAAGGTTTCGTTAAGTTTAGATATTTCGTGCAAATAAAGCGGTTTTCTTATGTATGGAAATGAGATATATTACCATTCTTTTTAACGAAGGCAGGATTTAAGTAAGCATGAAACACCTGATTTTATCTTTGTCTGTGGCTGCCGTATTGGCAGGATGTGCCGGCAGCGGCGGGGTAAACATTCCAGACGGTACCGCTCCCATACCGCCGTTGACTCCGGCCGACTCCAGCAAAATCCTTGGTCCGGCCAGCACGGGCGAAACACCCACCACCTTCCAAACCGGTAACGGGCAGCTGCGTTATGTATCGTGGTATGTGGAGTATTGGGGTACGCCGTCGTCTGAAAACAAATTCATCTATCAGGCGCCAAACGGTAAAAGTTATGCCTTTGATGGTTTCACTAATCCACCAAACTTCTCCAGCCGTTTTACGCCCGACAAAAGCCAACCCACCAAGCTTAATCCGCAAACCTCAAGCGATGGCAACAAGCTGCTGGTGTGTTGTGAAAACGGTGATGCTAATTTCCCCGCAGGTTACCTGCAATCGGTGCGTTATGGCGCATGGATTGGTGCCGACGGGCAAACCGACCTATTCGCGGGCGGCATATTGGCCGACACGGCGGACATGCAGAAGCGTGATGGCGCTACTGCACCCACCGGCAAAGCTACCTACGAAGTTTGGGCCTTCCGCGTGAAAGATGGTTCGGTTGTGGCCTCGTCCTACAATACCGACAGCAATCCGGCACGTAGGGTTAACTCTCTGCTAACCGTCAATTTCAACACCGGAAAAGTGGGCGGCACGATTAAAGGCAATGCCGATTTTGGTGCGGACATCGATTTCAACGACGTTACCGTAAACGGCAATACGTTCAGCGGCACAGCCTCTTCAGGCGGAGTGAGCGGCCAAGTGAACGGCGGTTTTTACGGCAAGAGCGGTTGGTACGACCCGGCCGGTACGGAAATCGGCGGCAAGGTTACTTTCAGCGGCAACCGCAGCCTCGACAGCGTATTTGGCGGTTCAGCCACCGATACTCGACGTGACCGCGATACCACGGCCACAGATTTAACCCCCGTTAATCCCTAATCCTATTTTCAGGTAGCCTTTATTTCATTTTCAATTCGCTAACAGAATCATGAAAACACATATCCATCAACACCGGCCAAGTATTTTGTTCTTGGCTCTGTGCAGCATCTTCTCTGCCCCGATTTGGGCAGCGGGCGAAACGGACGATGCCGGTTCCGCCCAATTGGAAACCATCGAAATCCAAGGTCGCAGGCATGCGCCGCGCCAGCTTGGTCGCGAACGCATCCGCCGCGAGCAGCTGGATAAAGAAATGGTGCAGGACATCCGCGATATGGTGCGCTACGATCCCGGCATCAGTGTGGCCGAAGGCGGCCGTGCCGGCTCCAATGGTTTCAGTATCCGCGGCGTGGATAAAGATCGCGTAGCCATCGTAGTGGACGGCCTCGACCAAGGTGAAAGCCGCTCTTCTTCCGCTTTCCAAGAACTGTTTGGCGCATATGGCAACTTCAACACCAACCGCAACGCTGCCGAATTGGAGCACATGAGCGAGGTAACCATCAGCAAAGGTGCTGATTCTATCACCGCCGGCAGCGGCGCATTGGGCGGTGCAGTGATTTACCGCACCAAATCGCCGCGCGATTATGTGGATGAAGACAAGCCATACCATGTCGGCATGAAAACCGGCTACCTGAGCCGCTCCGAACAATGGTTGGCCAGCATTACCGCTGCCGGTCGGCTGGGCGGGTTTGATGCCTTGGTGGTGGGCACTGTGCGTAACGGGCACGAAACCAAAAACCATAAAGAAGGCCAAAACGTCAATCTGCGTTTCAATAACAACTACCAATTTGGTAATACAACATATAGCGGCGTGGCACGCGGCACTCCCGACCCGCAAAACACGGAAGATCATGCCGACCTGTTCCGCCTCGGCTATCACTTCAACGACAGCAACTATCTGAGCGGTATTTACGAAACCACCCGACAGGATCGGGAAACGGATGAGTTCTCTAATCTGTTTGGTGCTTATGATCACACCAGCTACCGCTACCGCCAAGACGTGGCCTACCGCCGCCGTGTTGGCTTGGAGTACGAAAACCTGCTGGAATGGGGGCCGTGGAACAAGCTGACGGTGAGCCTAGACCGGCAGAAAATCCGCATGACCACCTTGACTTGGGATATTCCCACTCAAGATTACATTCAACGGATGGGGCGGAGTGCTGAAAACTATTTCATCCGCCGCAGCCTGAATTACGATACCGACCAATTCAAAGTGGCCGCCGAAAAACATTTCGATTTCGGCAAAAGCCTGACGTGGGATATGGCCTACGGCGTGGGCGGATCGCGCAAACGCAACACCAACAGCAACACCAGTTATTGGACATACGTTTTCTATCCTGACCGCCTGGCTTCCGACCGCGATGAAAAAGAGTTCTTGGTCAGCACTCAATCCAATAACACGAATCTTTATTGGAACAATACCCTGCGCTTCAGCGACCGCTTTAAGCTGAACCTCGGTGTGCGCTACGACCGCATCAAAATGCACACCCTGGATACGGAAAGTTTCAACCCCGACGTGAAAGGCCAGCTTGAAACCAAAGGCCTGTGGAACCAACAGGCACGCTTTAGTTCGCCCAGCTATGTGGCTGCATTGGATTGGAACATCAGCCCGTCGGTCACCCTGCAAGGCAAATACAGCACCGGCTTCCGCGCGCCGACCACAGATGAAATGTGGTTCTATTTCCCCAACACTCTGTTTTATGTCGAGCCCAATCCGAACCTGAAAGCCGAACGCTCCAAAAACGTTGAGCTGGGCATCGATGTGCACGGCAATTGGGGACATGTACGCCTTTCCGGCTACCGCACCCGCTACACCGATTTCATCGATTTCGTGAACCGCGGCTACAAAGAGGTGATGACCTGGAACTATACCACCAGAACTTTGAGCAACCGCGAATACGCCGACGTTTACCAAAACGTGAACCGTTCCCAGGCCGAAATCAAAGGTTTGGAGCTGAAAGCCCGCTGGAATCTCGATAGCATCGGCCTGCCCGCCGGTATGTACACCACCTTGGCCGCGAACTACACCAAAGGCGAAGCCGACGGCAATATCCCGATTAACGCCATCCAGCCGTTTAACGGCGTGATCGGTATCGGTTACCAGCAGCCGGATAACCGTTGGGGCGTGGATTTGAACGTTAGCTATTTTGCGCGCAAAAAACCGGAAGACACCGTTGCCTCCTACGACAATACGGGCAGGGTTTTCCCTTATGCACGCCACAGCAGCAATATCTGGTTGGTAGATTTAACCGCCCGTTACCAGTTTAGGAAACATGTAACGATTAGCGCGGGCATTTACAACCTGTTCAACCGTCATTACTACACTTGGGAAACCCTGCGCAGCATTCGCGAATTCGGCACGGTAAACCGTGTGGATAACTGTACCGACCGAAGCGGTATCGCCCACCACGATGGCTGCGCCCATGCCGGCCTTGAGCGTTTCAGCGCGCCCGGCCGCAATTTCGGCCTTATTATCGAAGCCAAGTTTTAAACCTTGGCAGTAAGGAAACTGTTTCAACTACGTTGAAGCTTACATTTTCAGGTAGCCTCTGCGCTTCTTTGGAGGCTACCTGAAATTGATGTTAGCAACACACCTTTAAACAAGGAAAACAAACCATGCAAGATATCCCGTTCAACCAATACCTGAAAGAAAACTGCCGCACCACCCACGACAGCGTGGATGAGCTGGTGATGTCGGTTAAACCTTTCGACAACACCGAAAACTACATCCGCTTCCTACAACTGCAAGCCGTGTTCCACAAAATTGTGGATGATATCTACAAAAACCCGCAGCTCAACGAAAAAATCACCGGCCTGGCCGAGCTTGCCCGCTACGATGATGTCATCCTCGACCTGCAAGACCTGAACGCTGCCGAAAAAGCCGTTTCCCTGCCTATTCCCAAGCCGGAAGGTGCAGAAGCATTGGGCTGGCTCTATTGCGCCGAAGGCTCCAACGTGGGCGCCGCCTTCTTGTTTAAAGATGCGCAAAACAACCTCGGCTACAACGCCGAACACGGTGCCCGCCACCTCGGCCCGCATGCCGACGGCCGGGGCAAACACTGGCGCCGCTTTGCCGAGCAGCTGAACAATCTGGGCATTTCAGATAGCGAACGCGAACAAGCCCTGCAAGGCGCGCTCACCGCTTTTGCCTTCTACAAAAAACTGCTGCGCGAAATCTTCGAATTGCCCGAAGCCGCGTAAGGCTTGATAGCCGTTTTCGGCATAACAAAAGGCTACCTGAAAGTTTCAGGTAGCCTTTTGTTGTGTTCCCCCTATGCGGAAGCCTGCAAAATCTTGCTGATGATTTCGCCGCTGTCTTTGGAGAGGGCGGGGTTTTCGGCGAGTTTTTGCAGCTCGGCGCGCATCAGGCTGCGGCGCTGTGGTTCGAGCTGGGCGCAGATGTTGAAGGCTTGGGCGAGACGGGCGGCGATTTGGGGGTTGAAGCGGTCGATGCGTCCGATTTGGCCGGCGAGGAAGGCGTAGCCGCTGCCGTCTGCGGCGTGGAAGTGCGGCACGTTGCGGCTGAAGCTGCCGAGCAGGGCGCGGGCTTTGTTGGGGTTTTCCAGGCTAAAGGCGGGGTGTTCGAGCGCGGCGGCCACTTGCGCGGGGGTATCGGCGCGGTGGCTGGCGGCAATCAGGCTGAAGTATTTGCACATCACGAGGTCGTCGCTGTGGAATTTGGCGGCGAACTGTTCGAGCAGGCGGTTGCGCTCGGGGCGCTCGTTGTGGTTGATGGCGCTGAGGATGCCCCATTCGTGGGTCATGTTGTGTGCCATCTGGCTGTAGTTGGCGGCCACTTGGTCGATGTGCCCGGGGCGGGCGCGCAGGATGAAGGCGCGGCAGGCATTGCGCAGGGCGCGCCAGCCGGCTTGCTGCGGGTGGTATTCGTAGGGCTCGGCCAGGCCGGATTGCTCTTCCTCCATGCGGCGGGCTTCGGCGTTGAGTGTGGCGAATTGTTCGGCAAAGTGCGTAGCAATCAAATCGAGCAGGGCTTCGCGGGCACGGTGGACGATGAGCGGATCGATGTTTTGGTGGCCGGCCCAGAGTTCGGCTTCGTTGGGAATGGCGAGCAGGGCGGCTTGGAAGGCGGCGCTGATGTCGGCACGCAAAACGTAGTCGATGGCTTGCAGCAGCGCACCGTGCTCGGGCAGGGGGCCACCTGAAAGCAGGGCGGCTTCGTTGGCAGCGATGGCGCGGCGGTAGAGGGTTTGCGCGGCTTCCCAGCGGGCGAAGGGGTCGCTGTCGCAGGCGAGCAGCACGGAGAGTTCGTGCTCACTGTAGGCGTAGTTCAGGTTTACCGGGGCGGAGAAGCCGCGCAGCAGGGAGGGGACGACTTGTTGATAGCCGCCTTCAAATTGCAGGGCAACGCTTTCTTCGGCCTGGCGCAGGGTGAGCACGGCTTCGGTTTGCTCCTGTACGCTTTCAGGTAGCCTGAAGTGGATGGGCTGGCCGAAGGTGTCTTCGTCGGCGCTGAACAGGGCGAGTTTGAGCGGAATCATCATCGGCTGTTTGGCGGCCATATCGGGAGTGGGCGGTATGCTTTGGCGGATGTTCAGCACGAAGCGGTTGTCGGCTTGCAGGCTACCTGAAACCTCCAGCACCGGCGTGCCGGCCTGGCTGTACCACAGGGCGAATTGCTCGAAATCGAAGCCGTTGGCATCGGCCATGGCGGCGCGGAAGTCGTCGCAGGTAACGGCTTGGCCGTCGTGGCGCTGGAAATAAAGCTTCATGCCTTTCTGGAAGCCCTCTTCGCCGAGGAAGGTGTGATACATGCGCACCACTTCCGCGCCTTTTTCATACACGGTGAGGGTGTAGAAATTGTTCATTTCCACATAGCTGGCGGGGCGCACGGGATGGGCGGTGGGGCTGGCGTCTTCGGGGAATTGGTGGGCACGCAGGAAGGATACGTTTTCAATCCGGCGGACTTCGCGGCTGGCGCGGTCGGCGGAGAATTCTTGGTCGCGGAATACGGTGAGGCCTTCTTTGAGCGAGAGCTGAAACCAGTCGCGGCAGGTAACGCGGTTGCCGGTCCAGTTGTGGAAGTATTCGTGGGCAATCACGCCTTCCACGCGCTCGAAATCGGCGTCGGTGGCGGTGCGGCTGTCGGCCAGCACGCAGGCGGTGTTGAAAATGTTCAGGCCTTTGTTTTCCATCGCGCCCATGTTGAAGTCGCCCACGGCCACCACCATGAAAATATCCAAATCGTATTCCAGGCCGAAACGGGTTTCGTCCCAGCGCATGGCGTGTTTGAGCGATTCGATGCCGAAGCGCACTTTGCCGGCATCTTCGGCGCGGGTGAAGAATTCGAGCGCCACTTGGCGGCCACTTCGGGTGGTGAAGCTGTCGCGGGTGCACACCAAATCGCCGGCCACGAGGGCGAACAGGTAGCTGGGTTTGGTGAAGGGGTCGTGCCATTCGGCCCAGTGGCGATTGTCGGGCAGCGTGCCGTGGCCGGTGCGGTTGCCGTTGGAAAGCAGCACAGGGAAGCGGGCGCGGTCGGTGCTGATGCGGGTGGTGTAGATGCCCATCACGTCTGGGCGGTCGGGGTGGTAGGTGATTTTGCGGAAGCCTTCCGGTTCGCATTGGGTGTAGAGGTTGCCGCCGCTCGCGTAGAGCCCCATCAGGGATTTGTTATTGTGTGGATAAAGACGGGTGACTACGTTTAGCTTGAAGGGCTGGGCGGGAACATTTGGGATGGATAGGGTGTTGTTTTCTAATATGTAGGCGGTTTCAGGTAGCCTTTGGCCGTTGAGCTCGAGGGAAACCAGCTCGGCCGAGCCCTGCAGCACCAATGTGCCGCCGGCATCGGGTTGGGGCTGGATGGAAAGTTCGGCGGTAACGGCGGTGTGGTCTTCGTATACATCGAAATTCAGGCGGATGTGCGGCACGAGGTATTCGGGGGCGTGGTAGTCTTTGAGGTAGTGTGCGGTTTGCTGGGGCATGGCGGGCGGCCTTGTGGGAGGATGGAAAGCGGGTATTTTAGCGCAAAACGGGACTGGGTTTTAGCTTCGCAGAAACTCAGCTTCGGCTACGCCGAAACATCGTTTTCAGGTAGCCTGATGAAGCAAAGATTTCGGGCGGCGGAAAGAGGATGAAGCAATATAAAGGCTACCTGACAATCAGCCAAGACTGTTTTCAGGTAGCCTTTAATGGTGTTTTAGGGCAAGTTAAATCAATCTAAATTGCCCAATACGATGCGCAGGATGCGGCGGATCGGTTCGGCCGCGCCCCAGAGCAGTTGGTCGCCCACGGTGAAGGCGCTGATGTATTCGCCGCCCATGGCGAGCTTGCGGATGCGGCCTACGGGCACGGTGAGCGTGCCGGTAACGGCGGCGGGGGTGAGCTCGTGCATGCTGGCTTCTTTGGTGTTGGGCACAACTTTTACCCAATCGTTGGCGCCGGCCAGCAGGCTTTCGATTTCGGATACGGGCAGATCCTGTTTCAGCTTCAGGGTGATGGCTTGGCTGTGGCAGCGCATGGCGCCGATGCGTACGCACAAGCCTTCCACGATGGTGGGGCGGCTGCCGCCGAGGATTTTGTTGGTTTCAACGTCGCCTTTCCATTCTTCTTTGGATTGGCCGTTGCCCAGGTCTACGTCGATCCACGGAATCAGGCTGCCGGCCAGCGGCACGCCGAAGTTGGCTTTGGGGTAGTCGGGAGAGCGCAGGAAGTCGGATACTTTGCGGTCGATATCGAGGATGGCGCTGGCGGGGTCGGCCAGCTCGGCGGCCACTTGGCTGTGGATGGCGCCCATGCCGCTGATGAGTTCGCGCATGTTTTTGGCGCCCGCGCCGGAGGCGGCTTGGTAGGTCATGCTTGAAGCCCATTCCACCAGGCCATTTTGGAACAGGCCGCCCAGGGCCATGAGCATGAGGGAAACGGTGCAGTTGCCACCGATGTAGTTTTTCACGCCGTTTTGCAGGGCGTCGTCGATTACGTTACGGTTTACCGGGTCGAGCACGATCACGGCATCGTCGTTCATACGCAAGGCGGAGGCGGCATCGATCCAGTAGCCGTTCCAGCCGGATTCGCGCAGTTGGGAATACACGGATTTGGTGTAGTCGCCGCCCTGGCAGGTAACGATGATGTCCATTTTGGCCAATTCGGAGGGATTGTTGGCATCAAGCAGGGTTTTGGCGGCCTGGCCGAAATCGGGAGCGTTGCCGCCTACGTTGGAGGTGGTGAAGAAATAGGCTTCGGGGATGTGGGCGAAATCGTTTTCTTCGTGCATACGCTGCATCAAAACCGAGCCGACCATACCGCGCCAGCCGATAAATCCTACTTTTTGCATAACTGCTCCTTGATTGGTAAAGAAGTATGAATGAAATGAGACTGCCTTTTTAACCTTGCGGCAGAGAAAAGTAAAGAGGGAAACGGCAGAATTATGTTTTCAGGTAGCCTCTTAGGATTTGGCGGCTGTAGTTTTGCGGATAAACCCGCTATAATGCGCTTTGTTATTTTGTGTCTGCCCGGGCTGTTTGGCGCGGGTTTTTTTGGAATTCACGAAAGGTGTAAACATGAGCTTGAAGATTGCCATCAATGGCTATGGCCGCATCGGCCGCCAGGTGTTGCGCGCGATTTACGAATACGGCCTGCGCGACCAATTTGAAGTCGTTGCCATCAACACTGGAGGCGATTTGCCAATCAACGCCCATCTTACCAAATTCGACACCGTGCACGGCCGCTTTGCCGCCGAGGTGTCGCACGATGAAACCCATCTGATTGTGAACGGCGACAAAATCCGCTTCCTGTCTCAGCGCGATCCGTCCCAGCTGCCGTGGAAAGAGCTGGGCGTAGATTTGGTGATGGAGTGTACCGGCGCTTTCACCAGCAAAGAAAAAAGCTCGGCACACCTTCAGGCCGGTGCGAAAAAAGTGCTGATTTCCGCACCCGGCGGCGACGATGTGGACGCCACCGTCGTATACGGTGTGAACCACCAAGTGCTCACCCCTGAGATGACTGTTGTGTCCAACGCTTCCTGCACCACCAACTGTCTGGCACCTGTAGCCAAAGTGCTGGCTGAGGGCGTGGGCATTGCCAAAGGCCTGATGACCACCATCCACGCCTTTACGAATGACCAAGTGCTGACCGATGTGGACCACAAAGACCTGCGCCGCGCCCGTAGCGCGGTGGAAAACATGATTCCCACCAAAACCGGTGCCGCCAAAGCGGTGGGCTTGGTGTTGCCAGAGCTCAAAGGCAAACTGGACGGCTTCGCCGTGCGAGTGCCCACCATCAACGTTTCTCTGGTGGATTTAACTTTTGAAGCCGGCCGCGATACCAGCGCGGAAGAAATCAACACACTGCTAAAAGCCGCCAGCGAAGGCTACCTGAAAGGCGTGCTGGGCTACAACAGCATGCCGCTGGTGTCTTCCGATTTCAACCACACCACCCAGGCTTCCGTGTTCGACAGCACGCTGACCAAGGTTTCCAACGGCAATATGGTGAAAGTATTGTCTTGGTATGACAACGAATGGGGCTTCTCCTGCCAGATGCTGAACACTGCCCGCGCGATGTTCGGGATGCCGGTGCGCCCGTTTGAATAAGGCTGCTGCGTGATGGAAAAGGCTACCTGAAAAGTTTCAGGTAGCCTTTTGTGTGGAGTGTGGCTGGTGTTGCCATGCCGGCATTTGGTTTGCTTCTTTAATGTTGAAGGTAGCCACAAGATTTCAGGCTACCTGAAAATATGGCCGCATAGAAAAAGGCTACCTGAAACTTTTCAGGTAGCCTTTGCTCTTATCCCAACCGGCCTCAGGAAACCTGCTGCCGATACCATTCGATAAATGCCGCCGGCTCGGTAAAGCCGATGAGCGGGCTGCTGCGGCGGCCGTCGGGATGGATAACGAAGATGCCTGGTGGGCCGGGCAGGCCGTATTCCTGCAACAGCGCGCGCTGCTCAGGCGTGTTGTCGGTGAGGTCGATTTTGAATACGCGATCAGGCGGTACGGCAGCCTGCACTTCGGGGCGGCTGAAGGTTTTGTATTCCATCTCCTTGCAGCTGGCGCACCAGTCGGCATAAAAATCCAGCACCACCGGCTTGCCGCTGGCCAAAGCCTGTTGCATAGCGCTGTTGAGCTGCTGCGGCGCAGTGAATACCCGGTGCGCGGTTTGCTGCGGCGGGAACACGGTGAGCGCCTGGTGCAGGAAGGTGGGCTGCATGCGCACGCTCTGCACGGCGAAAAATACGCCCACGGTGAGCAGGAGGCTGCCCAGCCCCATAGCCAGCGGCTTGATTTGGCGGTTGCGCAGGTGTTTGCCCAACAGCAGGCCGCCGGGGATAACCAACAGCAGTGAATAAAGCGCCACGGTCAGGCCATAGGGCAGGAAGGGGGCGGCCAGATACACGGCCACGGCCAGTAGGATGATGCCGAAGGCATGTTTGATGCCGTTCATCCACGCGCCGGCCTTGGGCAGGACGTGTCCGCCGAATGTGCCCACCAAAATCAGCGGCACGCCGGTGCCCAGCGCCATGCTGTATAAAGCCAGGCCGCCCAGCGCGGCATCGCCGGTTTGGCCGATGTAGCCCAAGGCCACGGCCAGGGGCGGCGCCACGCAGGGGCCGACAATCAGCGCCGAGAGCATGCCCATCACAAACACGGAAGCCATTTTGCCGCCGGACAGCTTGCTGCTCTGCTGCTGGAAATAGCTTTGGATAAAGGAGGGCAGCTGGATGGTGAACACGTCGAACATGCCCAGCGCCAGCACCACAATCAGCGCGGCGGCGGAAAGCACCACCCACGGCTGTTGCAGCCACACGGTGAGCAGCGAGCCGGTGAGCCCGGCCAGCACGCCCACGGCGGCATAGGTGAGCGCCAGTCCCTGCACATACACCGAAGACAAAATCAGCCCGCGGCATTTGCCGGCATTGGCACGGTCTCCCACGATGATGCCCGACACAATGGGCAGCAGGGGATACATGCAGGCGGTAAAACTCAAGCCAATGCCGAAACTAAAAAAAGCCAGCAGGTTTGCCCCCAATGTGTCGCGCGACAGGCTGAACGGGCTTTTGCGCGGCTGCGGCACGGGGCTGGCTGCGGGTGCGCCATCTTGCGGCGCGGTAAAGCGGTTGCTGCCGCCGGCGGGCGGGGTAGCTGTATCGCCATACACGCCCGTGCCTTTAATTTCCAGCGTTTTAGTGACCGGCGGATAGCACACGCCCACATCCGCGCAGCCTTGGTAGGAGAGCGTGATGCGGTAAGTGGCGGGTGCAGTGGATTGGAAGGGCAGTTTCACCACGGCTTGGTGGTAGTGCACGGTTTGCTTGCCAAAAAATTCGTCTTCCTTTTCCTTGCCTGGCGAAAACTCAGCCGCGCCCAGCAGGCCGGATGGCTCGGTTTCCACATGGATTTTTTCTTGATAGAGATAATAGCCGTCGGCAATTTGGAATTGTACGGCCACATCCTGCTCGCCCGTCGCCACCGTGGGGCGGAACGCCTGCTCCGCCGGCAGCAGCTGGCCGGCATCGATCGCATGTGCCGCCATGCCGGAGCCCAATAGCACGGGCAGGATGAAAGATTGAATCAGTTTTTTAAACATATAAGGCTACCTGAAAGCGTTAGCTTCAACGAAGTTGAAACAAGGGCACAAAAATGTGCGCGGATTATAAGGAAATAGTAACTTGCCCGCCATGGGCTTAATTTAACAAAGCGATTGATGAAATTAACTTTGCCGCCACAGCCGGCTTATTGGATAGACGAGCGGTACGCACTGTTTCTGACAGACGCAGTAAAATAATTATGCCCGCCGCCGTCTTTTAGCTTGAAAATCGGCTGCCCCGCCCCATTTGGCAGGGCAAAAGCCCTCTTTCAAAGGAATTTTTATGTCTCATCATCAGCAACAGCAAAACCAAAACTCCGAAACCGAACTCCCGCAGCAAGAAGCCCAGGCCGAAGCGGCCGAGCCGCAGGCCAACGCCGAAGCCGCCGCCGAACCTACGCCGGAGCAGCTGGCTCAACGCGTGGCCGAACTGGAAGCCGAGCTGGCCGATATCAACAAGTACCATCAGGCTGAGCTGCAAAACCTAGGCCGCCGCCATCAGGAAGAAATCCAGGCTGCCCACAAATTTGCCGCCAAGAAATTTGCCGAAGAATTGTTGAAAGTAAAAGACTATTTGGAAATGGCGCTGCTCGACCAAAGCGGTAATTTCGATGCGTTGAAAATGGGCGTAGACATGACCCTCACCGAGCTCAAGCGTGCCTTCGAGCAAGCTCAAATTAAAGAAATTCTGCCCCAGCCCGGCGATAAGCTCGACCCGCACCGCCACCAGGCTTTCCAAACTGTGGAAAGCGAGCAAGAGCCGAACACCATCGTGAATGTGATGCAGAAGGGCTATACCCTGCACGACCGCGTACTGCGCCCCGCCACGGTGTCCGTTGCCAAGGTGCCGGAGACGAAATAGCTTTCGAGCTATAAACACAATTTCAGGTAGCCTGCTATATCGAAAGCAGGCTACCTGAAAATTTTGGCGTACAGTAAAGCGTTTGCTTCAATAAAAAGGCTACCTGAAAACGCAGCGCAGCGAAGTTTCTGCGCAGCTAAAGTTTCAGGTAGCCTTTGTTGTATCCATTTTTAGCTAGCGCTGAGCATTGGCCGTTTTGCCGAAACGCCGGATGCCGTTTTCGCACACCCACACATCCATCTGCATATCGTGCTCTTCGGCGGGCAGGATATCGGTTTCCTGGCAGGCGAAACCCGCGCCGATTTTGTGCGGGCAGAGGCGGTGGCGGGTGGCGGCGAGGGTAACGTCGTAGAAGCCGCCGCCTTGGCCGAGACGGTAGCCGCGCCGGTCGATACCGACTAGGGGGATGATGATGCTATGCAGGTTGTGGATGCGGATTTTACGGCCGGCAAATTGGGGGATGTTCAGTTTGCCTTGGCGGCGGCGTTCGGGGCGGCCTTGTTGCGGGAAAGGGGTAAACCACAGGCGCTGGCGGCGTAGTTCGATGTAGGGCAGGTAGAGCTCGGTGCCGCGCGATCGGGCGGCGGCGGCGAGGCTGTCGAGCCGTAGCTCGCTACCAATGGGCCAATAGATGGCCAGCCGTTTGCCGCGTTTCAGGTAGCCTTTGAGCAGGTTGTTGATGCGCTTCTCGGCACGCTGACGTGCGGCAGGCATAAGGCCTTGCCGTTGGCGGCGGAAGTGGCGGCGGAGGTCGATTTTACTTGGCATGGCAGGCTCAGTGGTTTAGGTGAGGCCTTTTTTCAGGCGGGTCCAGCTTTCGGGGTCTTCCTGCCATTCTACGCTTTCGCCACGCAGTATGGCCTGCATCATTTGGGCGGTTTCGGTATCGATTTCGCGGGCGGCTTGGAGCAGGGGCTCGTTGGCGAATATGGGCAGGTCGGGGTTGTATTTTTCGGCCATTTTGTCCATCTGGTAGCGGTCGCGGGCGGCGTAGAATTCACTGAGCTCTTGGGCTTTTTCGGAGTTGATGCCGAGTTTTTCCAGCGCGAGGCGGCCGCTGCGGATGGCGGCATCTACGGTTTCGCGGATGATGTAGTTGGCGCCGGCGTGGTGTAGGTGGTAGGCATGGATGCGGTCGTAGGCGCGGGTAATCACCGGCAGGTTGGGGTAGTGGCGGTGGACGAATTCCACGATTGAGGTGGCGTGCTCGAGGTTGCTGATGCAGATAATGAGCAGCTTGGCGTGTGCCAGGCCAATGGAATTGAGCAGCTCGGGGCGGGTGGCGTCGCCGTAGTAGGTTTTGCTGCCGTATTTGGTAAGGCCTTCTACCGTGTCGGCTTGGTAGTCGATCACGGTGGTGTGGAAGCCGCAGGCGGTGAGCATGCTGTTGATTTGCTGGCCGAATCGGCCGTGGCCGAGCAGGATGACGGGGTTTTCCTCTTCAATCACGTCGTGTGGGCGCTCTTGGTTTTCTTCCACGATGCCGCGTGGGGCGATCACTTTGTCGTAGAAGATGAACAGGAGCGGGGTGAGCAGCATGGAGAGGGCAACCACCAACGAGATGCGGTCGGCCATGGCGCGCGGCAGCACATGGCTCTGGCGGGCGATGGTAAGCAGCACAAAGCCGAATTCACCGGCCTGCGCCAGGCTGAGCGCGAGCAGTTTGCTGCCCATGCGCGGCAGGCGGAATAGCAGGCCGAGGATGAAGAGAATAATGCCTTTTACTGCCAATGTGGCTAAGGTGATGGCAGCCACCACCCAGAACTCTTTAGCCAGCAGAGTGAAATTCATGCCCGCACCCACGGTGATGAAAAACAGCCCCAAGAGCAGGCCTTTGAAGGGCTCGAGATGGCTTTCCATTTCGTGCCGGTAGGAGCTGTTGGCCAGCGCCACACCGGCCACGAATGCGCCCAACGCGGGGGAGAGGCCGACGAGCGACATCAGCGTGGCGATGCCCACCACCAAGGCCAGGGTGAACATGGTGAACATTTCGTTGAGGCGGACTTTGCTGATGAAGCGGAACATGCGCGGTACCAGATAACGTACGCCCACGGCAATGGCCAAAATGGCGACAATGCTCACGGCGGCGAGCACCCAGCCGGGCTGGTCGGCCAAAAGGTTGGTGGTGTGCTGGCTGCGCGGGTGGTGGCCGACGGCCAAGAGCGGTAAGAGTGCCAGCATCGGGATGGCGGCCACGTCTTGAAACAGCAGGATGGCAAAGCCTGCCTGCCCGCCGGGCGACTGCATCAGATTTTTTTCGCTGTAGGTTTGCAGCACGATGGCGGTGGAGGAGAGCGCCAGGATGCAGCCCACGGCCACGCCCATCTGCCAGCTTTTGCCGATGGCTATGGTGATGCCGGCAATCGCTGCCACAGAAAGCAGCACCTGCAATCCGCCCAGCCCCAAGAGTTTATGCCGCAGCTGCCACAGCTTTTGCGGCGCCAGCTCCAAACCGACCAGAAACAGCATCATCACCACGCCGAATTCGGCAACGTGCTGGATGGATTCGGTTTCTTTGCCGGCGAAGCCTAAAACCGGGCCGATGGCGATGCCGGCCATCAAATAGCCCAATACTGAACCCAAGCCCAGTTTTTTGGAGATGAGCACGGCGGCAACGGCGAAAGCCAGGTAGGTGAAGGAATAAAGCAGGATGGTGGTCATGGGCGTGTTTTAGGTAAGTGGTGTTTGAAATAAAGGGTTACAGTTTTCAGGTAGCCTTTTGCCGCAGGAGGGCTACCTGAAAACAGCAGGCTGGTTTCGGCGAAACTGCCGTATGTTTCTGGCGGACTAGCGGCAATCAGTACCGTGCGGCTTCGGCAATCAGTTTTTCTACCAGTTGCGGCACACCGTCTTTGGCCTTGGCTTCGATGACGCTGATGTTTGCCAAGCCCACCGGCGGCCGCGGATCGACCAGATAGCGTTCGGCCTCGTAGGGCGCGTATTCCACCAGGCCGGCGGCGGGATACACCTGCATCGAGGTGCCAACCACCAGCACTTTATCGGCCTGCGACACCCAGCGGGCAGCGGTTTCAATCAGCGGCACGGCCTCGCCGAACCAAACGATGTGTGGGCGCATGGGGTAGCCTTGCGGGTCGGTGTCGCTGACGGATTGGTCGCCCGTCCATTCGATGATGTAGTTTTCGTCGGCGCTGCTGCGGGCTTTATTCAGTTCGCCGTGCAGGTGCAGCACGGTACTGCTGCCGGCACGTTCATGCAGGTCGTCCACGTTTTGGGTAACAATTTGAACCTGATAATATTTTTCCAGTTCGGCCAGCGCGAGGTGGGCAGCGTTGGGTTCGGCAGCCTGCGCTTGGCGGCGGCGTTCGTTGTAAAAATCGATCACGAGCCGGGGATTGCGTGCGAAGGCTTCGGGCGTGCACACTTCTTCCACTTTGTAGCCTTCCCACAGGCCGTCGGTATCGCGGAAGGTGCGCAGGCCGCTGTCGGCACTGATGCCGGCACCGGTGAGGACGACGATTTTTTGCATGGTTTGCTTTCTTTTGGGTTTTATTTAGAGCGCTCGTTTTCAGGTAGCCTAGGCTGCTTGAAAGAGGCTACCTGAAAAATGGGATATAGATTTTCAGGTAGCCTTTGCGTTTAAAACCGGCGGTGCTGCAGGGCGGGCAGTTGGTTGCGCACGGTGTGCAGGCGTTGTGGCTTGAGTTCGGCCATGATCCAGCCTTCGCCTTCGGGCCGTTCGGCAAGGATTTCGCCCCAGGGATCGATAATCATGCTGTGGCCGTAGGTGCGTCGGCCGCTGTCGTGCAGGCCGCCTTGGGCGGCGGCAATAACGTAGCATTGGTTTTCGATGGCACGGGCTTGCAGCAGGGTTTGCCAGTGGGCTTTGCCGGTGGTGTAGGTGAAGGCGGCGGGCAGGAGGAGTACGTCGAACGGCTGCTGGGCGCGGAATATTTCGGGGAAGCGCAGGTCGTAGCACACGCCTTGGCCGTAGCGCCAGCCGTCGATTTCCACAGACGGGGGGATGCTGTTGCCGGCTTCGATGGTATCGGCTTCACGGTAGCTTTCGCCAATGCCGGTGTAGCTGAAGAGGTGGGCTTTGTCGTAGCGGCTGAGGCATTGGCCGTCGCGGCCGTATACGAGCAGGCTGTTGATGATTTTGCCGCTTTCGTTGGCGAGCAGGGGGATGCTGCCGCCGAATAAGACAATGCGGTGGCGGGCGGCCAGCTCGGCCATGAAGATTTGCAGCGGGCCGCGGCCGAATTGTTCGGCTTGGGTGAGTTTGTCGGTGTCGTGCCGGCCCATTAGCGACCAGTATTCGGGCAGCAGCACCCAGTCGGCGCCGGCTTGGGCGGCAGCAGCTACTTGCTGTACGACACTGCGGCGGTTGACGGCGGGGTCGGTGTGGGAAACGAGTTGGATGGCGGCGGCGCGGATAGTTTGCATGGTGTGTTCGATGTTAGGTGGTAAAACAAGGGTGGAGGCTACCTGAAAGCATCTGCTTCAGCAGGGTTAAAACAATATCTTGTTGCGGGTGGCTGTTTCGACGAAGCCAAAATTATTTCAGGTAGCCTTAGATTTATTGCTGGTGCAATCGGGTGGCGTAATCCACTTCTTCGCGGCTGCCCATGATTACGGCCACGCGTTGGTGCAGGCCTTCGGGCTGAATATCGAGCATGCTCTCGCGGGCATTGGTGCTGGTGCCGCCGGCTTGTTCGATAATCAGGCTCAAGGGATTGGCTTCATACATCAGGCGCAGTTTGCCGGGCTTGGCCGGGTCGCGCGCGTCTTTGGGATACATAAAGATGCCGCCACGCATGAGGATGCGGTGGATTTCGGCCACCATGCTGGCCACCCAGCGCATATTGTAGTTTTTGCCGCGAGGGCCGGTTTCTCCGGCGAGCAGCTCGGCAATGTATTGCTGCATGGGTGGCTGCCAATGGCGCTGGTTGGACATATTGATGGCAAATTCGCGCGTGGCCTGCGGAATTTTCGGGTTGAGCTGGGTTTGGACAAATTGGCCGCCGGCATCCAGCGTAAACACGGCCACACCGTGGCTCAGGCAGAGTACAAGCTGGGTTTGCGGCCCGTAGAGCGTGTAGCCGCTGGCTACTTGGGCGCGGCCGCTTTGCAGGAAGGATTGGGTGGAAAGCGGGCCTGCAGGTTTTTCCAAGATGGAGAAGATGGTGCCGACTGAAATATTGATGTCGATATTGGATGAGCCGTCTAAAGGGTCGAACAGCACGAGATAGCGGCCTTGCTCGTTGATAGACACGAACTGTTCTTCTTCTTCGCTGGCCAAACCGGCCACGGCGGGGTTGGCAGAGAGGGAGTCAATCAGGATTTGGTTGGCGATCACGTCCAGTTTTTTCTGGGCTTCGTCTTGCACATTGCTGCTGCCGGCTTCGCCCAGCACGCCGGCGAGCGCACCCTGGCGCACTTGGCCGCTGATGGTTTGGCAGGCTTGGACAATGGTGGAAACCACGCTGCCTAATTCGGCAGGCAGTTGGTGTTCGGCGAGGTGTTGCTGGAGGAATTGGGACAGAGTGGGCATGGGGAGCTCGATTAGGATGTTTTGCGGGTTATCTGTGTTAAAGGCTACCTGAAAAGTTTGGTATGGTTCACACGCCGTTACGTTGAATTTGAACTGCGTAGAGATATTGCTTTCAGGTAGCCTGTTGGTATGACCGTATTCTACCCGCACAGTGGCTGGATGGGGTAGGGTTTGCAGGGAGAAATTTGCCGTGCCGTTTGCTGTTCTGTTTGTTTAATGGCGTTTGTTGCTGCCGCTGCTAGGGTGGCTTTGGAGCATGATGCCTTCTATTTCGCGTTGGAAATCCGGCCATAGGCGTTGGGCAGCTTGCTGGTTATGTATATCTAGCATATTAATCAGCGATGGCATATAGGTTTTTGCAAATTCGCCCTGCTTACGCAATACGCTTTGTCCGAGTGGCGTACCGTAGAAAGCAATCATGGCATCTACTTCTTCTTGAGTATAAGTTTTGCGCATGGCATCGCGCTGAATACGGCGTAATTCGCTCACAACCTCTTCAGATTGGAAAACTTCACGGTTGACACGATGGGTATAGCGTTGCAAAACCTCTGTCAATGCAGTGCGTTGTGTTGGTGTCAGTTCGTTATCGCTATTGAGGCGGCGGGTAATGTACTGCTTGACTATATCGGAGGATGCGGGCAGGATAGTTCGGATTTGGGAGGGAGTATCCTGCAACTCAATCAGCCGGTTAAGAGATTCGTCAGACGGTGTTTGCGCGGCGGCGGGCAGGGCGACCAAGAGTGCGGCCAAGACAAGGCTGCGCAGCATGAAGGTGCGGAAAGTGTAAAACATGGCGTTTCCTTATTAGAAACAGGGACTACCTGAAAAAGGAACAGGCAAAACACGGCAGCCGCAGAACGGGCTATTGTTTGCCACGGTGGTACTCACGGGTGAAAAAACTGCAATCGTCATGCCCGTGAGTGGTGAGCGGCTTGCGCTGGCGGTGGTGCTGTTTCAGGCGCACCAGCAGCCATAGCAACAGAGCCAGTAATAAGAAAGAAAGAGAAAGAGATAAATCGAACATCGCTGCCCCCGCAAGTAATGGCACGAAACACTTTGCATCCCTAATTATTTTGCTAGTTTGCTTGGCAAGGCAGTGAAGCCTTGGTTATGCGGGATGAAGTTGTTCGGCTGTAGGTATCAGAATCGGTGTTTGTTATCTGTTTGTTATCGCGGCGCGTGGCCGGTTTTTAAAGCTTGCCACTTTGAGCGGCAGCAAGCTGTTTGCTTGTTATGTTTCAGCAAGCTCCTCTGTTTCAAAAACCTTTGTATCTGTTTTAAATTATAGCGATTTCTTTACATTTATGTCCAGTAAGTGGCTAAAGTGCGGGGAAAGGTTAAGGCATATGTGCAACAAGTGCGTTATTGTGGACAATAAGTATAAAATTATGCTTACTCTTGCGTTTCTCATATAATTTCTACTTGCTTTTGTGTCTATGAATGTCTATTATACCAGTAATTAGCAAATTTCCGGTTTAAATTAGACTGAAAGTCCATTATGAAGCTTGATATTGATCTCCTGATTGCTTATTTCGGTGGCGTAAACGCATTGGCCGAGGCCTTACGCCGGCATGATCCTGAAGGGGCCGCTTCCACCGCAGCCATTTACAAATGGCGCACACGCGGTTCGCTGCCGTTGGCACAGCTGCAAAGGCTGACTGCCTTGGCTGAAGCGCAAGGCAGGCCGTTGGATTTGAATGCTTTTCTGGAGCAGCAGCCTACTTTGCAGCGCGCCCCGGCACAGCCAGGCAACAGCCGCATAGTGGTATTCGATACCACTTTGCGCGATGGTGAGCAATCCCCGGGTGCCGCCATGACAAAGGAAGAAAAAGTGCGCGTGGCACGGCAGCTGGAGAGGCTGGGGGTGGATGTCATCGAGGCCGGTTTTGCTGCAGCCAGCCCGGGCGACTGGGAGGCAGTGCATGAAATCGCGCAAACCATTACTGAATCAACCGTTTGCTCCTTGGCGCGGGCGGTAGAGAACGATATACGCAAGGCCGGCGAGGCGATTGCACCCGCACCGAAAAAGCGCATCCACACCTTCATCGCCACCAGTCCCATCCATATGGAATACAAGCTGAAAATGAAGCCGCAGCAGGTGATCGATGCAGCGGTGAAAGCGGTGAAAATTGCCAAAGAATACACGGACGACGTGGAATTCTCTGCAGAAGATGCAGTGCGCTCCGATTTGGATTTTTTGGCAAAAATCTTCACGGCAGTTATTGATGCGGGTGCCACCACCATCAATATCCCCGATACCGTGGGCTATTCTGTCCCATCCGCATGGTACGAGCGCATCAGCAGCATCATCCGCAGCGTACCCAACGGCGGCAAAGTGGTTTGGTCCACCCACTGCCACAACGATTTGGGTATGGCTGTGGCCAACTCGCTGGCCGCAATTCAGGCAGGCGTTCGGCAAGTGGAATGTACCATCAACGGCCTGGGCGAACGCGCGGGCAATGCCAGCTTGGAAGAAATCGTGATGGCGCTGAAAGTGCGGCACGACTTGTTCGGCTTGGAAACCGGCATTGATACCACCCAAATCGTGCCTGCGTCTAAATTGGTATCCAGCATCACCGGCTATCCGGTGCAGCCCAATAAGGCCATTGTGGGTGCCAACGCTTTTGCCCACGAATCTGGCATCCACCAAGACGGCGTGCTCAAACATCGGGAAACCTATGAAATTATGTCGGCCGAATCGGTGGGCTGGTCGGCCAACCGATTGAGTTTGGGTAAACTTTCCGGCCGCAATGCCTTCAAAACCAAATTGGCCGAGCTGGGCATTGAATTGGGTAGCGAGGAAGCGCTCAATGCTGCTTTTGCCCGCTTCAAAGAGCTGGCTGATAAAAAACGCGAAATTTTTGACGAAGACCTGCATGTGCTGGTGTCGGACGAAATGTCTAATCTCACGCCTGATCGTTATAAATTCATCTCGCAGCGAATCTTTACCGAAACTGGCGAATTGCCGCGCGCGGAAATCGTGTTCAGCGCCGACGGCGAAGAGCGGCATGCTGAAGCCACCGGCTCCGGCCCGGTGGATGCAATTTTCAAAGCCATTGAAAGCGTGGTGCAAAGCGGCGCCGAATTGCAGATTTATTCGGTGAATGCTGTAACCTTTGGTGCGGAAAGCCAAGGCGAAACCGGCGTGCGCCTAGCCAGAAACGGCCGTGTGGCCAACGGCCAGGGTGCGGATACCGATATTTTGGCTGCCACCGCCAAAGCCTACCTTTCCGCGTTGAACAAGCTGGAAGGCGGTGAAAAAGTGAAGGCACAGGGCGGGATTTAGCAGGATTCTGTTTTCCGCTTGCTTTTGAAATACCGCTCTGAGGCATCATGCCACAGGGCGGTTTGATTTTGCGTGAAAGGCTACCTGAAAATATAGTGGATTAAATTTAAATCAGGACAAGGCGGCGAGCCGCAGACAGTACAAATAGTACGGCAAGGCGAGCCAACGCTGTACTGGTTTAAATTTAATTCAGGCATAAGTAACAAAAAAGGTGCTAAAGCCCCCCGCAAGCCTTATCCTGCA
>CAUUTP010000021.1:0-25246 GCA_963548155.1 uncultured Eikenella sp. | reverse complement strand
TTTTTATGCTTTCAGGCCGTCTGAAAACCTATTTTACCGCCGAATTTCCCCCATCCGCAGGTATTGCCGCACCCGTGATAAAACTGCTCATCGGGCTGACCAAAAATAAAATTGCGGCAGCGATTTCTTCCGGGCGGGCAATGCGTTTTACTGCGTGCAGCCCTTCTGCCCACGCGCGCTGTTGAGGGTCGGCAGACATCATTTCCGTGTCCGTGCCGCCGGGCAGCAGGGCGTTGGCGCGGATGCCTTGGGCGGCGTAATCGGCGGTAATGCTTTTGGCCAATGCGGAAAGTGCGGCTTTGGCACAGCCGTATGCACCCATGTTCGGCAGGGCGCAACTGGTGCCGACAAAGCTGGACGTGAATACCATCGCACCGCCGCCGCGTGCCAGCATGGCGGGGATTTGGCTGCGTGCGCCGAGGAAGGCGGCAGTCAGATTGCCGTCCAGCGTAACCCGCCATTCTTCAGGGGAAAGTTCCGCTAAAGGCTTGTACGCACCAAGCGTGCCTGCATTGTTGATTGCGATGTCCAAGCCGCCGAACTCGCGCTGCGCCGTGCGGACAACTGTTCCGTGCGTTTCAGGCAATACCGCATCGCCTGCCACGGTAACCGCCCGTCCGCCTTGTGCACGGATCAGGGCGGCGGTTTCTTCCAGTTTGTCGGTACGGCGGGCGCACAAAACAACATTGGCACCGTGTTCCACCAACAGTAGCGAAATTGCACGCCCGATGCCTGACGACGCACCTATGACGGCGGCTGTTTTATCTTTTAAATCCAATAGGTTTGACATAATCTTTCCCTGATGTTGCTGTTGAAAACGGCTCAAGTTTAGGGAAAGGCCTATGTGAAAGCGACCCGATTGTTGATGAGATTGCAGTTCGGGCAGAAAAAGCAGCCTGCAACCCATCTAGCGCCAACTGTCCGAAGCGATTTGCGCCCAGCCGCTTTCGGTTTGCCGCGGCCTTTTACCCGATTAAAACGGAAGTCATGCTGATCGAGCCGAAGGCGAGTTCGTCATTGAATATTTCCATATCGTCCTGCGGTTCGCGCAGCGCGGCGGTGTAGAGCAGCGGCAGGTAGTGTTCGGGCGACGGCACGGAGAGCGCGGCGGCTTCCCCCAGCCGTTCGTAATGCACCAACGTGTCGTTGTCCTGCGCGGCAAGGGCGCGATTGACGGCATTGCGGAAGTCTATTGCCCATTTGTAGCCCGCGGCGGGGTCACGGCGCATGGCGCGCAGGTTGTGGACGACGTTGCCGCTGCCGACCACCAGCACGCCCTGTTCGCGCAGCGGGGCGAGTTTTTTCGCCAAATTGAAATGCCATTGTGCAGGCTGCATCAGGTTCAGGCTGAGCTGCACCACGGGAATGTCGGCTTCGGGATACAGGTGTTTCAGCACTGCCCACGCGCCGTGGTCGAAGCCGCGTTCCGGGTTCATTGCCACATTTTCAGGCTGCAACAACGAGCGCACCTGCCCCGCCAGTTCGGGCGAGCCGGGCGCGGGATATTGCACTTGGCCGAGTGCTGCGGGGAAGCCGTAAAAATCGTAAATCATTTCGGGGCGTTCGCCGGACGTTACCTGCAAACGGTTACCGTACCAGTGCGCCGAAATCATCAGAATGGCTTCGGGCTTGGCAAATTTCTGCACGATGCGGCGGAAGCCTTGGTTGAACGGGTTTCCCGCGTCCAGCGCGTTCATCGGACTGCCGTGTCCGACAAATAATACGGGTATTTTGTTCATGGTGTTTCCCAATCCGTTTTGAAGCGGATGATTTTACGGGAAACTTTTGCGCGAACCATCCCGTTTGGGGAAGAATATGGTTTCTTAATGAGAAAACATTAGCTGTTTTATGCCTTCATTTTTTACTTTTGCTTTTAAAAGGCTACCTGAAAGCATGGGTGGGTGCGTGATTGGCGCGATAAAAAGCAGCCTGCACTTGGTTTTCCCAAGGTGCAGGCTGCTTTGTATTTTTCAGGTAGCCTTTCAAACGCCCTCTCAGGCTACCTGAAACCTAAATCACCCCCCGTTCTGCTTCGCTTCCAGCATCTCCCACCGCTCCAGTTTCTCCAGCAGCAGCATTTCGATTTCTTCCGCGCGGGCTTGCAGGCTGCCGGCTTTTTCGTAGTCTTTGAAGATTTCGGGGTCGGAAAGCTGGGCGTTCAAATCGGCCTGTTCGGCTTCCAGCGCGGCGATTTCGTCGGGCAGGGCGTCGAGTTCGCGCTGTTCTTTGTACGACAGCTTGGCCGTGCGGTTGGGCTTGGGTTTGTCTTTTTCAGACGGCCTTTCGGGCTTGGCGGCGGGGGCGGAGGCAGCCTGCACTTTTTCTTCGCGCGCCTTCGCGTCGGCATAGTCCTGATAGCCGCCAATGTATTCTTTTAGACGGCCTTCTCCTTCAAATACAATGCTCTGCGTAATCACGTTGTCCAAAAACATACGGTCGTGGCTGACGAGGAACACGGTGCCGGCGTAGTCGCGCAGCAGTTCTTCCAGCAATTCCTGCGTGTCGATGTCCAAATCGTTGGTCGGCTCGTCCAGCACCAGAATGTTGGCGGGGCGGGTGAACAGTTTGGCCAGCAGCAGGCGGTTGCGTTCGCCGCCGGAAAGCGACGACACGGGCGACTGGGCGCGGGCGGGGTGGAACAGGAAGTCTTCCAGATAGCCCATCACGTGCCGCTTTTTGCCGCCAATTTCCACATAATCGTTGCCCTGGCCGAGCGTGTAGAACACGGTGTCGTTTTCGTTCAGGGCGCTGCGGAATTGGTCGAAATACGCCACTTCCTGCTTGCTGCCGAGGCGGATTTTGCCGCCGGTGGGTGCGAGTTCGCCCAAAATCAGCTTTAAAAACGTGGTTTTGCCGATGCCGTTCGCGCCGATGAGTCCAATCTTATCGCCGCGCTGAATTACGGCGGAAAAATCATTCATAATCAATTTGTTGCCATATGCAAACGAGGCGTGTTCCAGCTCGGCGACGATTTTGCCGCTTTTCTCGCCCGAATCGAGTTTGAACGACACCTGCCCCTGCCGTTCGCGCCGCGCCGCGCGCTGTTTCCGCAATTCTTCCAAACGCTTAACGCGGCCTTCGTTGCGCGTGCGCCGCGCTTCGATGCCTTTGCGAATCCACGCCTCTTCTTGCGCGTGGAATTTGTCGAACAGGCGGTTGTGTTCGGCTTCCACCGCCAGTTCTTCCGCCTTTTTCTCGCTGTATTTGGCGAACGAGCCGGGATAGGAGCGCAGGCTGCCTCGGTCGAGTTCGACGATGCGGTTGGCCACATTGTCCAAAAAACGGCGGTCGTGGGTAATCACAATCAGGCTGCCGGCAAAGTTTTTCAGCAGGTTTTCCAGCCACAAAATCGCGTCGATGTCCAAATGGTTGGTCGGCTCGTCCAGCAGCAGGATGTCGGGCTTCTGCACCCACGCCTGCGCCAGCGCGACGCGCTTTTTCTGCCCGCCGGACAGATTGGCGATTTTTTCGTTTTCAGGCAGCCCCAGCTCGCCGATGGTCTGGCTCACCAGCGCATCGAACTGCCAGCCGTTTTGCGCTTCGATTTGGTTTTGCAGTTCGTTCAATTCTTTGATAAGGCTGTCGTTCTGCCCGTTCGCCAGTTCGCGGCCGATTTCGTGGTAACGCCGCAGCACGTCGCGCAGGCTGCCCAGCCCTTCGGACACAATGTCGAACACGGTGGCCGCGCCGTCGAAAAAGCTCTCCTGCGGCACATACACGGTTTTCAGCCCGTTTTGCAGGATGAGCTGGCCGTCGTCGGGCTTCTGCACGCCGGCGAGGATTTTCAGCAGGCTGGATTTGCCCGCGCCGTTGCGCCCGATCAGGCCAACTTTGTCGCCCGCGGCCAGTTGGAAAGACGCTTTGTCGAGCAGCGCGACGTGCCCGAAGGCGAAGGATAGGTTTTCGGCTTGGAGGATGGTCATGGTAAGTCCTTGTTTTGTTGGGGTTCAGGCTGGTTTTTGGGGTTTCAGACGGCCTGAAAGTTACACAAATTCGGGGAAATGCCGTTGCAGTTGTTCGGGCGTGAGGCTGGGGGCAATCAGTTCTTCGTCTTCATCGCAGGCAACGGAGACAAAATCGGGGGCGACGAGCTTGGTGCGCAGCAAATCTTCGGTGGCGCGACGGCAGGCGCGTGGGAAGCATTGGCGGAAGCGGTCGTATAAGTCGTCCCAATCGGCTTCTTGGCGCACGGCAGCCTGCACGCTTTGCGCCGCCGCATTGCCTGCCGCGCCACTATCAAACATATATTCCGCCAAATCCGCGCCTGACCAGCGCAGCGATTGTTTCAGCTTGGCGCGGCTTTCGGTGGAGCCGTATTCGTTTTGGTATTTTTCTACCACGCGCGCAAGCAGCTCTTCCGTGCCGACCGACAGCGAGGGGAAATAGAGATTGGCGTTGTCGCAGTAGAAATTGTGGAAAATGGCGGCGTACACGGTTTGGCGCGGGTGCTGCCTGCGGATGCTGTGCACGGCATTCACGATGATTTGATAGGCGAGGTTTTCGATAGATTGCCAATCCGGCTGCGGCATGGGGCGTCCTTTCAGGCTACCTGAAAATGATGTAGGCGGTTTCGCGGGCATCGGGTTCGGTATTTTAGTGGCGTTGGCGGGATTCGGGAATCGGATAGGGCTTGGCATAGCCACAATTTGTTCGGTTTTTTATTGGAATGAGAAAGTGCAGGCTGCTTTTTGGGCTTTCAGGTAGCCTTTTAGCTTCGCAGAAACTCGGCTTCCTTTGGAAACTTCGTTTTAACTTCGTTGAAGCTGCGCTTTCAGACGACCTGAAAAGCGGCTACCCGTTTCATCGGCCATGATTCGGTTGCCCAAACGCGTTCAAATTCTTCGGCGAAACCATGTTGCGCGGCGTAGGTTTGCAGTTGCTGCAGCCAGGTTTTGGGGGCGATGTCGGTGGCGGCGCGGGTGGTGTGCAGCAGGTAGGGGCGGGTATCGAAAGCGTGGACGATGTGCTGGCTGACGGCGTTTAAGGCTTGGGGATTATTGCTGGTTTGCTGGGCGATTTTCTCGTATTGTGACAGGGCGGCGGCTTTTGCGGTTTCGTGTTCGGCGGCGGTTTGCGGGCTGTGTCGGGCAGTGGTGGCTTGGATGATGATCAGGGGCGGCAGTTGCCCTTCGGCGAGCGCGGCGGCGAGGCGCAGGTGTCCGTCTAAAATCAGCTGGCGGTTGGATAGGGCGGGGAGTTCGTACGCCAAGACGGGCGGCAGTTGGTTTTGCCGTGCGCGTTTGCACCAATATTTCAGACGGCCATCTTCGGCGTGGTGGGTTTTCAGGGCGATAAAGCGTTCGGCTTGGGTGTAGAAATTGTTGTCCAGTGCGTCGAAACGGCTGCCTGAAAACAGCCATTGGGCGTAGTTTTCGTCGGTTTCAGGCTGCCCCACGGCGGTGTCGTGCCAGCATTCGCCCCATTGCGGCGGCAGGGTTTGGGCGGGACGGTAGTCGAAGTGCCATTCGCCGATGCCGAGCAACCCTGCGTTGTGGACGGCGAGTTATTCGATGAAATATTTGTTCCACAACAGGCCTTGTTCGGCAGCGGGCCGGCAGGCGATGTGTTCGTTTACGCGGCTGCCGATGTACCCGACGGGCTGGTATGCCTGCCAGCGTTCGGCGTAGCTGCGGACGAGGTAAACGTCGTATAAATCGTGGCTGAAGAACGACCAGAACACGGGTTCGTCGTTGCAAGTCAGGCTGAGGCTGATGCCGTCGGGCGTGTGGAGTTTCAGGTAGCCTTGCGTTTGACGGTCGATATGCAGGGCAAGGCTGCTGGTGGAGGCGGGATTCTGGGGCAGGTTGCCGCTGTATTGTTCCAGCGCGGCGTTGAGCGATTGGTAGTGCATGGGGTGTCCTTTGTGCAGGCTGCTTTTTTGGCTTTAACTTTGCGGAACCTCCGTTTCTTGGTGGAAACGGAATTTTCATTTTACTAAAGCCCATGCTTCCAGACGGCCTGAGGTGGTCAGCGGATGTGTGGGGAGTCGCTATCCGTTGATGTGAAGCCGTTTTATAGTGAATTAAATTTAAACCAGTACAGCGTTGGCTCGCCTTGCCGTACTATTTGTACTGTCTGCGGCTCACCGCCTGGTCCTGATTTAAATTTAATCCACTATAGGATGCAGGCTGCTTTGGAACAAACACGCGATACGCACCGCGCAGGGTGAACAACAGCAACGCGCCGATGAACAGCAGCCCGATGGTCAAGGCAATCGGCTCGTCAATGTTGCGCCACCAGCCGATGCCCGCCCATGCAAAGGCGGCGGCAAGCGGCAGATACCAGCAGCACAACACGGTGTATTTCCACCACTGCGGCGTTTCGTCCGGCACGGTTTCGCCTTCGGCCAGCGCGTTCTGCCAATCGTCGAAGCGGCGGAGGACCCACATCAGCGGCAGGGCGAACAGCGGCACGGCGATAAGCGCGTCCAGCAGGGCGGCTTTGCGTTCGCGGTTGAATCGGGCGGCTTGGTCGGCATAACGGTAGATTGGCACGCCGTCCACTTCCATTTCATACAGGCGAGAACCGCTGTATTTCACCACGGCCGTTTTGCCCGCGTGGGCGTAGGCGGATTCGCAAGCGTCGTGCAGGTTGGCGGCACAGTTCAAATGCAGGGTTTCACCGCCGTTGGGGAAAGGAAGATAGTTGGTATCGCTCACATGGCGGCAGGGGCGACCGAGTAGAAATTGGGCGAATCCGTTTTGGGATACGGCATCCTGCCGCGCATAACATTCGGTGCTTGCATTATACGGTTTGGCGGGCACAATGCCGCGTGCTTCGCGCAATTCGCCGTATGAGGCCGCCGTGCTGCCGTAAAAAGCGACGACCATACCCGTAACGGCAATCATCAAATAAAGCCATTGCAGCGAAGAGATGCCGCTTTTGCCGGCAGGGAATCGGTCGTACAGCCGTTTTTCGCCTCGTGCCAGCGCACGGATTTGCAGATACAGCACCAGTGCGGTCGCCAGCAGGATGCCCCATAGCACGCCGTTTACGGACAGAAACTAGCCGATACCGAATGCGGCAACGATGTAGAAGAACATGGCGCGGTAGAGCGCGTGCGGGGTTTGGGGGGCGGGAATGGGGAGGGTTATCACGATCGATCTTTCAAGAAAAGGCTGAAGGCTACCTGAAACCGTTTCAAGCCGCTGTTTGCACAAACTATATGGTAAGATGAGCTAGTAATTCTAACATTTCTAGGAGACCGTGATGCTGTGGATTCTTTTGCTGCTGGGCGCGTGCGGCGTGGTGGGCGTGATGGTGTACAACCGGCTGGTGATCGCGCAAAACCAATACCGCAATGCTTTCTCTCAAATCGGCGTGCAGCTGCAACGCCGGCACGATTTGATTCCCAATCTGGTGGCCGCCGCCAAAGGCTACCTGAAACATGAAAACGACACCTTTACGCAGGTTACGCAGGCGCGCAATCAGGCGGCCGGCGTGTTAGGTGGTGCACGGCCGGAAAATGCGGAGGCGGTGGCGCAGCTTTCTGCTGCCGAAACCCAGCTCACCCAAGCCGTGCGCAGCCTGATGGTGCAGATTGAGGCCTATCCGGATTTGCAGGCCGCCGCCAATATGCGCCAGCTGGCCGAGGAAATCACCAGCACGGAAAACCGCATCGCCTTCGCCCGCCAGGCTTATAACGACGCGGCCATGGGCTACAACACGCTGCGCCAGCTGTTTCCGCACAGCATCGTCGCCGACTACTGCGGCCATCGTCAGCCGGCACAGTTATTAGACTTCCCTGACCGCGCCAAACACCAAGCGCCGCCTGAGGTGCGGTTTTAAGGGCTGATAATAGGTTTAAAGGCTACCTGAAAGCGGGTGTTCCGTTTTCAGGTAGCCTTGATTTCCTCCGCTGTTATTGCTGTGACTGCTGCGGAGCTGGATTATTACTGTGTTTGCGGTGGTACAGCAGCCAATACAGCACGGTGCAGGCGGCAAACCAGATGGGCATGCACATCAGCCCCAGCCGGGTGTCGGCATCGCGCGAGAACAGCACCAGCACGAAGGCGAGGAAGGCGAGGCACACCCACACCATGGCGGTGCCGCCGGGCAGTTTGTAGATGGATTTTTCGTGCAGATGCGGGCAGGTTTTGCGGTATTTGAGATAGGCCAGCAGGATAATCGCCCACACGAAAATGAAGCCGATGCTGGAAAGGGTGGTGACCACGGTGAACATGGCCATGATGTCGCCCTCCTGATACAGCAGAAATACGGCCACAATCAGGTAGAGGCAGGAATACAGCAGGCCGGTGGCGGGCACGCCGTTTCGGTTGAGGCGACTGAACATACGCGGAGCCACGCCGGCTTCAGAGAGGCCGTAGAGCATGCGGCCGGTGGAAAACATGCCGCCGTTGGCAGAAGAAAGGGCGGAAGTGAGCACCACGAGGTTAACCAGCCCGGCGGCAATCGGAATGCCGATAAGGGTAAACATATTCACAAACGGGCTCTTGGCGGGGTCGATTTCGTTCCAGGGCGTTACCACCATAATCACGCTTAAGGCCAGCACGTAGAAAATAATCACGCGCATAGGAATGCGGTTGATGGCTTTGGGCAGGTTAACTTCCGGGTCTTTGGTTTCGGCAGCGGCTGTGCCCACCAATTCAATGCCCACAAAGGCAAACACGGCAATCTGGAAGGCAGAGAAGAAGCCGCCGATACCGTTGGGGAAGAAGCCGCCATGGTTCCAAAAGTGGCTGAGCGAGGCTTTTTCGCCGGAAGTGGGATCAACAAAGCCGCTGGCCACCAAAAAGCAGCCCACGGCAATCAGGGCAACAATGGCCACGATTTTCACCAGGGCAAACCAAAATTCCATTTCGCCGAAGAGTTTTACAGTGAGCAAATTCATGCCGGCCATGAGGATGATACACAACAGCCCGGGCAGCCACAGCGGCACATCCGGCCACCAGAATTGGGTGTAGCCGGTGATGGCGATGATATCGGCCATACCGATTACCACCCAGCAAAACCAATAGGTCCAGCCCACAAAAAAGCCGGCGGCCGGGCCGAGCAAATCGTGGGTGAAGTCGGTGAAAGATTTGTATTCGAGATTGGAAAGCAGCAGCTCGCCCATGGCGCGCATGATGAAAAACAGGAAAGCGCCGATGATGATGTAGGCGAGGATAACGGAAGGGCCGGCCAGATGGATGGTTTTGCCCGAGCCCATAAACAGGCCGGTGCCGATGGCGCCGCCGATGGCGATGAGTTGCAGGTGGCGGTTTTTTAGGTTGCGTTGCAGGCTATGCGGGGTTTCTTGGTTAGTGCTCACGGGTATTCCTTTGTACTTCCTATTGCGGATGAAGTTTGAACTTAATCCGCGCTAACTTAATCGGCCGCCGCAGCATTGCGGCAGCCCGAAGCGGAATATAACCCAGTCAACAGAATATAGGCAACTGATTTTTATAGAAAATATTAAATTATCGCTGTTTAAAATCCCTTTCCAATCCATTTTTTAGCAAGCCTTTCCCCTAAAAAATACGATTTTGCATGAAAAATGCCGACCAGAATAACTGGTCGGCAGGGATTTTCAATGCTTAGCTTAATTCGTTAAGCAATCCGTTTGAGCAAATCCAGCAAAATGCGCCAGCACTCTTCCACGGTATCAATCTGCACCCGCTCTTTGGGCGAGTGAGCACCTTTGATGGTCGGGCCGAAGGAAATCATTTCGGTGTGCGGCAGATGTTTCTGCATCAGGCCGCATTCCAGACCGGCGTGCACCACTTCGATTTGCGGCTGCTGCCCGCGTACGGCAGCAAAGGATTCAATGGTTTTCTGCAGCAAGGCAGACGACATATGCGGCTCCCAGCCGGTGTAGTCCTGCTCGGTATGCAGGGTGGCGCCGGAGAGGCGGGCGATTGAGCCGAGCAGGCGGCAGAAATCGTCTTTCGGCCGTTCGCGCAGTGAGCGCAACAGCATGGAAGCAGTAAATTTACCGTCTTCCGTGTGCACCACACTTAAGCAGTTGGAGGTGTCCACTACGCCGTCGAACTCTTCGCTCCACTTGAGCACGCCGCTGGGAACGGCAGCAAGCAAATCAACGAGGCGGCGGCTGTCGGCATGGCTGGCGGCCTGCGCGCTCTGGCCGAGCAGGGCTACCTGAATTGCCAGTTTGTCGGCAAACTTGCCCAATTCGTTTTGTGTTTCGGCAAGCACGGTGGCGGCCAGTTCGGTCAGCGCACCAACAAATGCCTGGGGCAGCACGATTTCAGCTTCTGCCTCGGAGGGAATCACGTTGCGCAACGCACCGCTGTGGAAAGCCGCCAGCCGCCAGCCGCTTTCTTCCGGCAGGCGTGCCAACAGGTCGGTCAACACCTTAATGGCGTTGCCGTAGCCGCGGTGAATATCGATGCCGGAATGCCCGCCCAACAAGCCGGACACGGTAATGCGCACATGCTGGCCTTCGGCGGCTTCGGTGGCAAAAGGCAGGCGCAAATCGGCATCGCGCCCGCCCGCACAACCCACATACACGCAACCGGCTTCTTCGGTATCCAAGTTGATCAAATAGCGGCCTTGCAGCAAATCACCACGCATTTGGCGCGCGCCGTCCATACCGATTTCTTCTTCCACCGTGAGCAGCACTTCCAAGGGCGGATGCTCGATATCGTCGGCAAAAGCCACAGCCAAACCCATGGCCGAACCGAGGCCGTTATCTGCACCCAGCGTGGTTTGCGTGGCGTGTACCCAGCCATCGATGATTTGCGGCCGGATAGGGTCGGTGGCGAAATTGTGCGGCGAATCGGGAGTCTTTTGCGCCACCATATCGATGTGCCCCTGCAAAATTACGCCGGGCTTATCGGCCATGCCCGCACCGTGCGCCGGCTTGCGGATATAAATATTGCCCTTTTCGTCTTGCTGCACCGCCAAGCCTTTTTCCTTGGCGCGGGAAACAATCATTTCGGCCAGCGCGGCTTCTTGATAAGTGGGGTGTGGAATGGCGCAAATATCGGCAAACCACTGCCAAACAGCCTGCGGCTGCAAAGAATGAAGCGGATTCATGGGGTCTCCTTTGGGGAATGATGGGCTACCTGAAAATGTAGCCGAAGCAAGAGCCGATACCATTTGGCAAACGCATCGGCGCGAATAAACGGCTTGAGTTTAAACCTGCAGCGCACGGCAGGCAAGCCGACAAAAGGCTACCTGAAACCGATGTTTTACCAAAGCCAAGGCTGAGTTTCTGCACAGCTAAAGTATAAATTTCAGCGAAATAAGCAATATCTTGGCGCTACTACGCCTGCGTTTCTATGCAGTTAAAACCCCAGTGCCAACACCATAAACCCATTTGGGCTTTTAATCTTGTTGGAGCCCATGCTTTCAGGTAGCCTTCCCGCCATTGGCTTGCCCGCCCCCTTTTCCATTACAATACTGCCCAAACCGCTCCAACCCATCCCTAACGCCATCCCCATGCGCACCCTTGTTTTCTTCCTCTTCCGCACCCTGGCAGCGCTGCCGCTGGCCGCGCTGCACTTCATTGCCAACTGCGCCGGCGGCCTGCTTTATTGTTTCGCCCGCGCCGACCGCGAACGCATCCGCAACCACCTGCACACCGCCGGCCTGCCCAACGATGCTGCCCACATCCGCGCCGTGTTCCGCGAAACTGCCAAAGGCGCGCTCGAGCTGCCGCTGGCCTTTTTCCGTAGCCCCGAGCAGGTGGCCGCCCTCTTCGTGGAAACTCACGGCTGGGAACACATTCAAGCCGCGCTCGATGCCGGCGAAGGTCTGCTGCTCATCACTCCCCACATCGGCAACTACGACCTCGCCGGCCGCTACATCAGCCACCGCCTGCCCTTCCCGCTCACCGCCATGTATAAGCCGCCGAAAATCAAAATCCTCGACGACATCATGCAAGCCGGCCGCGTGCGCGACAAAGGCCGCACCGCCCCCACCAACCTACACGGCGTGAAGCAAATCATCCAAGCCCTGCGCCAAGGCGAAGCCACCATCGTCCTGCCCGACCACGTGCCCGACGAACACGGCGACGGCGTATGGGTGCCCTTCTTCGGCCGCCCCGCCTACACCATGACCCTGGCCGGCCGCCTCGCCCAAGTAAAAAACGTGCGCCCCCTGTTTTTCGCCGGCATCAGGCTACTTGAAAGCCGCGGCTTCGCCCTACACATCGAGCCCGTGGAAGGCAGCTTCAACGGCAACAAAGCCCACGACGCCGAAATCATCAACCGCAATGTGGAAAACTGGGTGCGCCGCTTCCCCGAGCAATACCTGTTTGCGTACAACCGCTACAAACATCCTTCTGGCGCCCCGCTGCCACCGCAGGAATAATCAACACCTTCGGCCTGCCATACAAAAAGGCTACCTGAAAAACCATTTTTGTTTTCAGGTAGCCTTTCTCTATATTTTCAATTTATTGTTTCTAACCAAAGAAACCCATGCGCACTTGAATCAATTTTTCCAACTCGCTCACCACGCGGCGGCGGGCTACGAACAGGATGATGTGGTCGCCGTCGGCCAGCTGCACGTCTTGATGCCCCATAAACACTTCTTCGCCGCGCACCACGGCGGCAACGTGGCAGCCGTTGGGCCAGCGTACGGCACTCACACGGCGGCCGACCAGTTTGGAAGTGTCTTTGTCGCCGTGTGCCACGATTTCGATGGCTTCGGAATTGCCGCCGCGCAGGGGGTGGACGGCTTCCACGTCGCCGCGCCGGATGTGCGCCAGAATCGAGCCGATGGTCACCAAGTGGGGCGATACGGCGATGTCGATGGTGTTACCTTGCAGCAAATCCACATAGCTGGAACGGTTTACGATGGCGATAACGCGCTTGGCACCCAGGCTTTTGGCCAGCATGCCGGCCATGATGTTGTTTTCGTCGTCGTTGGTGAGCGCGCAGAACACGTCAATTTCGTCGATGTATTCGCCTTCCAGCAGGCTTTCGTCGGCGGCGGAGCCGTGCAGCACGAGGGTGCTGTTGAGGTTTTCCGAAAGCCATTCGGCGCGTTTTTCGTTGATTTCGATGATTTTCACATCGAAGCGGTCTTCCAGCTGGCGGCTGAGTCGGAAGCCGATTTGGCCGCCGCCGGCAATCATCACGCGTCGCGTGGGCTGCTGCTGCGGGCGCAGTTCGCGCAACACTTCGGCCACTTGCGAAGTGGCGGCAGCCACGAATACTTCGTCGCCCTGCTGAATCACGGTTTGCGGCGTGGGCATAATCAGCTTGTTGTTGCGGTAGATGGCGCAGATTTGGCAGTCGGTGCCTTCGGGCAGGTGTTCGTGGATGGTGTGGATCGGTTGCCCCAACAGTCGCCCGCCGCTTTGCGCACGTACCACCAGCATGCGCACTTTATCTTCGGCAAAGGTGAGCACCTGCAGGGCGCTGGGGTGGCAGAGCAAATCGGCCAGCCGCTCGGTAACCAGCTGCTCGGGGCAGATGGATTCGCTCACGCCGAACAAATCGAGCGTGCCGCGGCTGTCGTTCTCTTCTTCAGCGTCGCGGCCGGTGAATTCCAAATAATCGGAAAGGCGCACGCGGGCAATGCGATTGGGGATGTTGAACAGGCTGGAAGCCAGTTTGCAGGCAGCCAGATTGGTTTCGTCGTGGCGGGTGAGGGCGAGCAGCAGGTCGGTGTCGTAGGCGCCGCCTTCGGCCATCACGGCGGGGGAAGAACCGTTGCCCAGCAGGGTTTGCACATCGAGCTTGCTGCCGATGTTGCGCAGGGCTTCGGAATCGTTGTCGATAATGGTCACGTCGTGGTTGGGAATTTCCACCAGATTCTGTGCCACGGCAGTGCCCACTTGGCCGCTACCTAAGATGAGGATTTTCATATTGGAAGATTGGGCTTGGCAGGCATAGTTTCAGGTAGCCTGCCAAGCGGTTGGGAAATAAAGATAAATCCAGGATGCCGCTTTAAACCACAGCAGGCTGGAGGCCGGAAGCCAGCTGCTTGAGCCGTTCGGGCTTGAGCAGTCGGATGTGTTTGTATTCCACTTCCACCAGCCCCTCCTGGCTGAATTTGGAGAGCGTACGGCTCACTGTTTCCAGCTTCAGCCCCAAATAGCTGCCGATTTCCTCGCGCGACATGCGCAAAATAAAATCATTGGCCGAGAGGCCGCGTTTTTTCAGCCGTTGCGACAAATTCAGCAAAAATGCCGCCAGCCGCTCTTCGGCGCGCATATTGCCCAAAATCAGCATAACATTTTGATCGCGCACGATTTCCTGGCTAAACAAGCGGTAGAAATGCAGCTGCAATTCCGGCACCGCCGCACAAAGCTCCTCCATGCTGGCATAGGGCAGCTCGCACACTTCCGTGTCTTCCAGCGCCACCGCATCGCAGTAGTGTATTTGGTTGCAGATGCCGTCCATGCCCACCAGTTCGCCCGACATAAAAAAACCGGTAACCTGATCGCGCCCGTCGTGGCTGGCGATAACCGTTTTCAGGAAACCGGTGCGCACCACAAACAGTGAATCAAACCCGTCGCCGTTGCGAAACAGGAAATCGCCCTTTTTCAGGCGGCGGCTGCGTTTGATAACCGCATCAACGCGCTCTACCGCCACCGCAATCGCGGCATTGGGCTGGCATAGCTCTTTAAAAACGCAGCGCAAGCAAGTTGTGGAGTGGGGCATGGCTTTCATGTGTGTGCTAACTTTCTAAGCAATCTGAGCTTATGAAGCGGCGGCAATTATCGTTTATACTTACCGCCTGGCAATAGTTGGAGCAATTTGCCAAACACCGGCATTTTACCCGATTTCACAAACAAAACCTATTACCGCATATTTATCAAAAAATAACAGCAATCTAACCACTACCATGTCTGCCAACCGCACCCAAGAAATCATCTTCGACCGCAAGCTTATCGCCTCCCTGCCTGCCAACGGCCCGCGCTACACCTCCTACCCAACCGCCGACCGCTTCCACACAGGCTTTACCGCCGAAGACTACATCCAAGCCGTGCAAAACCGCACGCCCGGCCCCCTCTCGCTCTATATCCACATCCCCTTCTGCAACACCATCTGCTACTACTGCGGCTGCAACAAAATCATCACCAAAGACACCACACGCGCCGACCAATACCTGGGCTACCTGAAAAAAGAATTCGCCCTGCAGGCCGAACTCCTGCAAGGCAAGCCCGAATTGGCACAGCTGCACTTCGGCGGCGGCACCCCCACCTTCCTCTCCGATGCCCAGCTCGATTTCGTATTCAGCCTTATCCGTGAGCACTTCACCCTGATGCCGCAAGGCGAATACTCCATCGAAATCGACCCGCGCAAAGTAAGCCGCGAAACCGTGCTGTCTCTCGGCTCGCTCGGCTTCAACCGCATGAGCGTGGGTATTCAGGATTTCGACCCGCAAGTGCAACAAGCCGTAAACCGTACCCAAAGTGAAGAAGAAACCCGTGTGGTGATTGATGCCGCCCACGAAGCCGGCTTCCAATCCGTGAGCGTCGATTTGATTTACGGCCTGCCGCACCAAACCCCCGCCACCATGCAGCAAACGCTGGATAAAGTGCTTGCCCTCGCCCCCGACCGGCTGGCGGTTTACCACTACGCTCACCTGCCGCACATTTTCAAACCCCAGCGCCGCATCGACACCAATGCCGTGCCCGACAGCAACACCAAGCTCGATATGCTCCAGCAAATCGTGCAGCGGCTGGGCAGCGAAGGCTACGTCTTCATCGGCATGGACCATTTCGCCAAGCCCCAAGACGAGCTCGCCATTGCCCTGCGCGAAGGCCGCCTGCAACGCAACTTCCAAGGCTATTCCACCCACGCCGACTGCGACCTTATCGCCGTCGGCCTCTCCTCCATCGGCAAAATCGGTCGCATCTATAGCCAAAACCAGCGCCAGCTCGAAGCCTACTATGCCGACCTCGATGCCGGCCAGATGCCCCTGTTCCGCGGCTACCTGCTCGACGAAGACGACCTGCTGCGCCGCCGCCTCATCCAAGACCTCATGTGCCGCTTCGGCCTCGAGTTTGCCGATTACGAAGCCGAATGCCGCCAGCCCTTCGCCCAATATTTCGCCGCCGAGCTGGCCGATATGGCCACCCTCGCCACCAAAGGCCTGGTTGAACTCAATGAAACCGGCCTAACCGTCACTCCAAAAGGCCGCTTCCTCATCCGCAACATCGCCATGGTGTTCGACCGCCACCTGCGCTCCCGCGACACAGCCGCCAAGTATTCGCAAACCGTGTAAACAAGGTTTCAGGTAGCCTTTATCCGGCAAGCAAAGGCTACCTGAAAGCACAAGCTGCAAGGCAAGCAAAACATTGTGGATAAAAATGAATGGGCTAGGCAGCGAGCCGTAGACAGACCAGCCGGTATGGCAAGGCAACAGCATCCTTAATTTTCATTCGCTATAATCCACCACTTTTCAGGTAGCCTCCCGCAAACCGCATAGAGGCCACCTGAAAACCATCTCTTGCCTGCGCCGCACCGCCAAACCCGATATAATCCCGCCATCATGAGCAAACCCACCGCCAAACCCCGCAAGCCCACGAAGCCCGACCCGCGCCGCGCCCGAGCCGGCGAAGAGCTGCAGCGCCACCTCGGCCACAGTTTCCAAAATCTCCGCCTCTTCGAGCAGGCGCTCACCCACCGCAGCTACAGCGCCCAAAACAATGAGCGCTTCGAGTTTGTCGGCGACGCCATTCTCGATTACAGCGTGGCCAAAATGCTGTTCGACGCCTTCCCCGACTACAGCGAAGGAGAACTCTCCCGCCTGCGCGCCAATCTGGTCAACCAAGACGTGCTCGCCGAAATCGCCCGAAGCATGGGCGTGGGCGACGCGCTGTATTTGGGCGTGGGCGAGCTTAAAAGCGGCGGTTTCGACCGCCCCTCCATCCTGGCCGACGCCGTGGAAGCCCTGCTGGCCGCCATCAGCTTCGATGCCGATTTCGCCGCCGCCGAGCAAACCGTGCGCCGCCTGTTTGCCCGGCGCATTGCCAACATCGACTTGAGCAATCAAGGCAAAGACCCGAAAACCCTGCTTCAAGAAGCCCTGCAGGCCCGCCGCCTGCCCCTGCCCAAATACCGCATCGAACACCAATCCGGCGAAGGCTGCGATGCCCGTTTCGACATCGCCTGCGACCTGGGCGAACTCGGCCACATCACCCGCGCCCAAGCCGCCAGCCGTCGTGCCGCCGAGCAGGCTGCAGCCAAAGAAGCATTGGATTGGCTGCAAGCGCAACACCCCCTGCCCGGCAAAAACAAAAAACACCGCCAATCCCGTGCCTGAATCGCTGCTGATACCGCTATCATTCAGGCCAATAATATTTGAGCTAATGCAAACAAGCCTTGCAGGCAGGATTTACCAATAGAAAACGGCATGCTATATATTAGCCACTCATTTTCAACTTAATAAAGGATTCAATCATGGTTTTTGTATTCAGCGTCTTATTCGGCGCATTTATCGGCATTTTCTTCTTATGGTTCTCCTCCAAAAACGCGGTAAAAGACTATCCCGAGCTGCGCATCCACGTGCCTGAAGGAGCGGAAAACTCGCCCGAATGGCAGGCTTGGGCGCAGGAGAACGGCTATAAACTGAACGACAAAGGCGTGTGGGCCAAAGGCACCGGCATGCTCACCAGCTCTACCGAAATCCGTTTTGAAGGCAACGATATGCTGGTGCAGGAATGTATCAACTTCCTACTCGGCATCAACCGTTTTGCCATCAATGCCCCCATTCTGGCCGGCAAACCCGTGCGCATGGTAAAAATCAAAGCGCTGAACAAACTCATGGCACAATGGAATCTGCCCGAAATCGTGTTCGGCAACCCAGGAGACAAAGTTCGCATTAAACAATAAGTCACTATCTTTATAACTTTATTGCAGCTCACGCTTTCAGGTAGCCTGTTCAGCATCCCGCCAAGGCTACCTGAAAATATATCCATATGAACAACATGAATTATTCCACCACCAAGTATCCGGCCACCTTCCGCTGCGGCTTCGTGGCCATCGTTGGCCGGCCGAACGTGGGCAAATCCACGCTGATGAACCACCTCATCGGCCAGAAAATCAGCATCACCAGCAAAAAGGCCCAAACCACCCGCCACAAAATCACTGGCGTTTATACCGATGAGCGCAGTCAGTTCATCTTCGTGGACACCCCGGGCTTCCAAACCCGCCACCGCAACGCGCTCAACGACCGGCTCAACCAAAACGTTACCGAAGCCATCGGCGGCGTGGACGTGGTCGCTTTCGTGGTGGAAGCCATGCGTTTCAGCGAAGCCGACCGCGCCGTGGTCCGCCTGCTGCCCAAACACCTGCCCGTCATCCTCGTGGTGAACAAAATCGACCGCGCCAAGAGCAAGGCCGAGCTTGATGATTTTATCCAGCAGCTGCAGCAAGAATTTGATTTTGCCGGCGTAGAAGCCGTGAGCGCCAAACACGGCCTGCGCATCGGCGAATTGCTCGCCATCCTGCGCCCCCACCTGCCCGAGGGCGTGCCGCTCTACCCCGAAGACGCGGTCACCGACCGCTCCGCCCGCTTCCTGGCCGCCGAAATCGTGCGCGAAAAGCTGTTTCGCCATCTCGGCGAAGAGCTGCCCTATGCCGCCAACGTGGCGGTAGAACAATTTGAAGAAGAAGACGGGCTGTACCGCATCTACATCGCCGTGTTGGTGGATAAAGATGGCCAAAAGGCCATCATCATCGGCAAAGGCGGCGAAAAACTGAAAAAAATCTCCACCGAAGCCCGGCTGGATATGGAAAAACTGTTTGAAACCAAGGTATTCCTTAAAGTTTGGGTGAAAGTGAAATCCGGCTGGGCGGATGATGCCCGCTTCCTGCAGGAATTCGGGCTGTAGAGCTGCTTCGTTGAAGCGCACGCTTTCAGGTAGCCTCAACATTTCTGCCCGCCTGCCACCCATATCAACCAAACACCGCCATTTCACCCAACCATCCCCACTGGAGGCCATATGTCGCACCCCATCACCCCTGAAGCCGCCCAAGCGCGCATCGACCGCATCCAAGCCCTCTACCGAGAATGGGAACGCCTGCTGCCCGAATTGGAGGCCGCCCAAGAGCAATGGCAACACGCCATGCAGCTGATGCGCGAAATGTCCGATTTTTACGACCGCGAATACATGCCGCTGCACCAAGCCATCGAGAGTGGCCTGCCCGTTTCCCTCGCCACCGAAGGCGAATACAGCATCATGAGCGAAGACGCCCTGTGGAACGCCTTCCAGCAGCAATACGACCTATCCTGGGCCTGGCTGCGCGCCGCTACCCACGAGCTCGATCCGCAAAACCGCTTCCGCTACGACCCGGCAGCAACCGAGGAATAAACAAAGGCTACCTGAAATTTCAGGTAGCCTTTTTGTTGATTGCAGGCAATCGGCCTTAAATCCGCTTGGCCAGCTCTTCCGCTTTGCCCACATACAGCGCGGGGGTGAGCGCGAGCAGGCGCTCTTTGGCTTCTTCGGGGATGTCGAGGCCGCGGATGAAGGATTGGAGGGTGGCGGGCGTGATGCCGTCTTGGCCGCGGGTGAGGGCTTTGAGCTGCTCGTAGGCCTGCGGCACGGCGTGGCGGCGCATCACGGTTTGGATGGGCTCGGCCAGAAGCTCCCAGGTGGCGTCGAGGTCGGCCTGCATGGCGGCGGGATTGGCTTCGAGTTTGTTCAGGCCGCGCAGGTGGGCAGCCCAGCCGAGCAGGGTGTAGCCGGCGCCCACGCCCATGTTGCGCAGCACGGTGCTGTCGGTCAGGTCGCGCTGCCAGCGGGATACGGGCAGCTTCTCGGCCATGAAGCCGAGGATGGCGTTGGCGGTGCCGAGGTTGCCTTCGGAATTTTCAAAGTCGATGGGGTTCACTTTGTGCGGCATGGTGGAGGAACCGACTTCGCCGGCCTTCACTTTTTGTTTGAAATAGCCGAGCGAAATATAGCCCCACACGTCGCGGTTGAAATCGATGAGGATGGTGTTGATGCGGCTGAGGGTTTGGAAAAACTCGGCCATGTAGTCGTGCGGCTCGATTTGGATGGTGTAGGGGTTGAAGGTGAGCCCGAGCGACTGTTCGACAAAGCGGCGGCAATGCGCTTCCCAATCCATATTGGGATAAGCGGAGAGATGGGCGTTGTAGTTGCCCACGGCGCCGTTGATTTTGCCCAAAAACTCCTGTTTCTCCAGCTGGGCGGCTTGGCGCTGCAAACGGGCGAGCACGTTGGCGATTTCTTTGCCCAGGGTGGTGGGGGTGGCAGGCTGGCCGTGGGTGCGGCTCATCATGGGTTGGGCGGCCAGGCTGTGTGCCATTTGGCGCAGCTTGGCGGCAATTTCGGCCAGTTTGGGCAGCAGCACGCTATCGCGGGCTTCACGCAGCATCAGGGCGTGGGAAAGGTTGTTGATGTCTTCGCTGGTGCAGGCAAAGTGGATGAATTCGTTTGCCTTTTGGATTTCAGGTAGCCTCTCGAAGCGCTGCTTGAGCCAGTATTCCACGGCTTTCACGTCGTGGTTGGTGGTGGCTTCGATGGCTTTCACTTCGGCAGCGTGTTCGGGCGAAAAACCGGCAATCACGGCATCGATTTCGGCCAAAGTGGCGGCAGAAAAAAGCGGCACTTCGCTAATTTCGGGCGCGGCAGCCAGCGATTTGAGCCATTCCAGCTCCACGCGCACGCGGGCGCGAATGAGGCCGTATTCGGAAAAAACGGGGCGCAGGGCTTCAACGGCGGCGGCATAGCGGCCGTCGAGCGGGGACAGGGCAAGCAAGGCAGACATGTGGTTTCCTATGAAAAAAGGCCGACAAAACGACGGTATTCTACCCGAAAAGCGGAAAGGCTACCTGAAAGCGGTAGAATTCATGATTTGTAGATTGATGAACTTTCCCGATAACCAAGCGCGGAAGATGAAAGGTACGAACGGTTTCGGCAACGCCCTCTCTGCTGGCGCAGCCGAACGAAGCGTGGTTTTTCGGGGAACAAGGGCTTGCATGCCCGAAGCGGCGCAGCCGCAAGTTGCAGCTAATCCAATTTCTCTTTGCGCCCGAAAAACCGCGCGAAGTGAGGGAAGTTTGGCAAAGCCAAACCTGTGCCCGCGCCCGCAGTCGCCTTTCTTTGCTTCCTTTTCTTTGGCGAAGCAAAGAAAAGGAAGTGCCCCGCGCCGGCATGAGGCGCAAAGGCGAGCAGGCAGGAAATGGCGAAGGCTACCTGAAATTTGGTAAGCTGCCGAAACCCTAACATATATCTCACAAAATTCGTTTACTCTCAGACTAGCACACAATAAACTTCCATGAGCCGCTTTATCCGCCAAACCCTAACCCACCCGGATGCCCTCGCCATCAGCGTGAATTTATCCCGCATCAAAACCCCGCACAACCTGATGCAGCGTATGCGGGAAGCCTTCGAGCTGCCCGCCTATTTTAGCGGCGGCTTCGATTCGCTCAACGACTGTATGCGCGACTTGGGCTGGCTGCCGCAACGCGAAATCCACATCGCCTTTTGCGGCCTGGCCGACCTCAAGCAACGCCAGCCCAAACTGTTTGCCGATATTGCCGACTGCTTGGAACTGTACCGCGATTATTGGCATGGCAACCAGCAGGAGCATAAAATCGTGCAGATTTCGATAGCGGATTAAACCGCCGCCCGCTCCCCATTATTAACTTCATTGAAGCTCACGCTTTAGCTTCGTCAAAATATCGTTTTTCAGGTAGCCTGTTATGACCTTCACCCTCCCCATCCTGCTTATCGCCTGCTTCGCCGCCGCCCTACTCTGCGCACTCATTGTCTGGCTGTGGCAAAACGCCCGCCACCAAGCCGCGCAACACCGCCACCAGCAAGAAGCCGACCGCCTGCAACATCAGCTCACCCTACAACAGCAAGTCTGTCAGCAAAACGAACAGCAACTCGGCCACACCGCCCAAAGCCTGGCCGACAGCCAACAGCAGCTTTCTGCCGCCCGCCAAGCCGCACAGGATTACCAAACCCGCGCCGCCGCCGCCGAGCAATCGGTGCAACATTTCACCAACCGCCTGGCCGAGGCCGCCGAACGGCAGCAGCAGCTATTGCGCGAGCTCGCCGCCGCCAAGCAGCAATCCGCCGCCGGACAGGAAGAAGCCCAAAGCTGGCAAACCCGCGCCGTGGCTGCCGAACAGTCCAAACAACACCTCGACCGCAGCTTGGCCGAAGCCGCCGAACGGCAACAGCAGCTCCAACAGCGCTACGAAACCGCCCGCCAAGAGCTGGCCGCCAGCCGCCTGCAGCACGAGCGCGTGCAAACCCAAATCGAACAGCAGCAGCAAGCCCACGCCGAACAAATCGCCCTGCTCAACCAAGCCCGCCAAAACTTGGGCGAACAATTCCAAAACCTCGCCAACCAAATCCTCGAAGAAAAAAGCCGCCGTTTTTCCGAGCAAAACCGCCAAGAGCTCGACCAACTGCTCAATCCCTTGAGCGAAAAACTGCAAGGCTTCAGCCAACTCGTACAAAATACCTACGAAAAAGAAGCCAAAGAGCGGCTCACGCTGGAAAACGAGCTCAAACGCCTGCAACAGCTCAACGCCCGCCTGCACCAAGACGCCCAAGCCCTCACCCAAGCCCTCACCGGCAGCCGCAACAAAAGCCAGGGCAACTGGGGCGAGATGATTCTGGAAAAAGTGCTGGAAAACTCCGGCCTGGTGAAAGGGCGCGAATACTTCGTGCAAAGCGGCGGCCGCCAAACCGACAGCAACGGCGAAAGCCGCTACCTCCAGCCCGACGTGCTCATCAATCTGCCCGACAACAAACAAATCATCGTTGATTCCAAGGTATCGCTCACCGCCTACGTGCGCTATACCCGCGCCGAAAGCCCCGAAGCCGCCGAAGCCGAGCTCGCCGCCCACCTCGCCTCCGTACACCAGCACATCAAAGAGCTCGCCGCCAAACGCTACAGCGACATCGAAGGCCTGGTATCGCTCGATTTCGTCTTCATGTTCGTGCCCGTAGAGCCCGCCTACCTGCTCGCCCTGCAGCAAGACCCCGAGCTCTTCCAAACCTGTTTTGACCAACGCATCATCCTGGTCGGCCCCAGCACGCTGCTGGCCACCCTGCGCACCGTGGCCAACATCTGGCGGCACGAATACCAAAACCGCCACGCCCTGCAAATTGCCGATGAAGGCGGCAAACTCTACGACAAATTCGTCGGCTTCGTGGAAACGCTGGAAAAAGTGGGCAAAAACCTCCAGCAGGCGCAAGATAGCTACCAAGCCGCCCACAAACAGCTCCACAGCGGCCGTGGCAACTTAGTCGGCCGCGTGGAAAAACTGCGCCAAATGGGCGTGAAAGCCGGCAAACGGCTCGATGCGCAGCTGGTGGAGCAAGCCGACAGCGACGGGGCGGAGATGCTGGCAGACAAAACAGATGGCGGGCAGTAAGAGGCTCCCTGAAAAATATAATCCTATAGGGAGGACACGATTTGGCTATCCACCTCTTTCTCCTATCCTGACAGACATCACATTCAGCGCGGGAACAGTTAGCAGTATTGTTGGGAAGTTAATAGCTGAAAAATGACTTCAACAGATAATAGAAGGAAAATAAGAAAGCATTGAATGAATAAGAGAATGATTGTATTTATAAGTACTCTTGGTAGCTGTTATTTTTGCATACTAATTCCAATTATAATTGGGGCAATCTTTATTATTTTTTTAGATATTTTAAATGGCCAACTTGGGATTGATACCATTATTGATATATTTTCATTTTTTAAAGACCCTTGGGTATATAAGATGATACTTATAGGAGTTCCTTTTATTTCTATTGTTATGGCTATACTTAATACGGATTAGTATATATTTATAGATAGAAAATCCGCGTAAAGCAGACATTTTCAGGTAGCCCCTCCGCGGTACATAAAGACTACCTGAAAAAGCAACAATGTCTTGGCAAAGCCAACGCGCAAGCCGCAACGAAGCGAAAACAATCCCATCCGATTTTCAGGTAGCCTTTCCCCCTTTTTGTTAAAATCCCGTTTTTCCACCGTTTTCCACCCAATCATGAAACTCCTCGCCGTTATCCCCCACTACCGACATCTCGGCACGCTGCCGCAGGTGGTTGCCGCCCTGCGAGATTGCGGCCTGCCCGTTTTGGTGGTGGACGACGGCTCGGGCGAAGACTGCCGCGCCGGTTTGGAGGCCTTGCGTGAAGAAGGCGTTCAGGTAGCCTTCCGCCCAGTGAACGGCGGTAAAGGCAGTGCGATGAAATGGGGTTTCAAATTGGCGGCGGAGCAAGGTTTCAGCCACGTTTTGCAGATTGATGCCGACGCGCAGCACAGCTTTGCCGACATCCCGCGCTTTATCGAAACCGCACAGTCGCAGCCGCAGGCCGTGGTGTGCGGGCGGCCGGTATACGGCGGCGACGTGCCCAAATCGCGGCTCTACGGCCGCAAAATCACCGATTTTTGGAACGTACTGCACACTTGGTCGTTCGACATCAAAGACGGCATGTGCGGCTTCCGCGTTTATCCTCTGGATGCCGTCTTGCCCATCCAATACGGCAGTGCCGTCATCGGCGAGCGCATGGATTTCGACAACGAAATCCTCATCCGCCTGCATTGGGCGGGTACGCCTTTCATCTGGCTGGACACGCCCGTGCGCTACGAAGCAGGCGGCGTGTCGCACTTCAACCTGCGCCGCGACAACCTGCTCATCAGCAAAATGCACGCCCGCCTGTTTTGCGGCATGGTTGCCCGCCGCCTCGGCCGCCTGTTTAAACGGTCCCAAGCGGCACAGGCCGCCCGGGCGCATTGGTCGGCACAGCACGAACGCGGCCACCGCCTCTTCCTCAAGATTACCGAATGGCTGGTGCGCTACCTGCCCTTGTGGCCGGTGCACATCATCGCTGCCGCGGTATCTTCCTATTTCTACCTCACCTCCGCCGCCCAGCGCCACAGCGTGCGCCAATATCAAGGCTACCTGAAAGCCAGTTTCCCCGATGCGCCGCTGCCCGCGCGTTTCCCCGTATACCGCCAATTCGCCGCCTTCGGCCAAGCCGTGGCCGACCGCTTCGCCGTGTGGCAGCATAAAATCACCGTACCCGACCTCGTGGTGGAAGACCCCGACAACCTGTATGCGGATGTGGACAACCACAACGCACGCGGCCAAATCCTCATCTGCTCGCATCTGGGCAATATTGAAGTGTGCCGCGCCCTCGTCACCCACCACCAAGGCTTCAAACTCAACGTGCTCGTGCACAACGCCCACGCCGAAGATTTCAACCGTGCCATCAAAGCCGCCGGCGCCAGCGATTTGCAGCTGATTCAGGTAGCCGACCTCGACGCGGCCAAAATGCTCCAACTCTCGCAAAAACTCGATGCCGGAGAGTGGCTCGCCATTG
>CAUUTP010000020.1:0-25589 GCA_963548155.1 uncultured Eikenella sp. | reverse complement strand
TTTCCCGTATTTCTGTTGAATATCTTTCACCAGATTGTTAAGTACAGAAGATGCTGGACTGGACAGATCGGCATTATCGCTACATGGCACGCCAAATCAGCCGCCATGCCTGGCTCTACACCGAAATGATTCATGCCGGCGCCATCATCCATGGCCAGGCCGAGCGTTTTTTAGGCAAAGACGAAAGCGAAAACCCGGTTGCCCTGCAGCTGGGCGGCAGCAACCCGGCCGATTTGGCCAAGGCCGCCGCCATCGCGGCAGGTTGGGGCTATGACGAAATCAACCTCAACTGCGGCTGCCCCAGCCCGCGCGTGCAAAAAGGCGCGTTCGGCGCCTGCTTGATGAACGAAGTGGATTTGGTGGCCGATTGCCTCAACGCCATGCAGGAAGCCGCGCCCGATTGCGCCGTAACCGTGAAACACCGCATCGGCATCGATCGCCAAACCGAATACCAAACCGTATGCGATTTCGTGGGCACGCTCTCCGACAAAACTGCCTGCCGCACCTATATCGTCCACGCCCGCAATGCCTGGCTGGAAGGCCTGTCGCCCAAAGAAAACCGCGATGTGCCTCCCTTGAAATACGACTATGTTTACCGCCTCAAACAGGATTTCCCCCATTTGGAAATCATCATCAACGGCGGCATCAAAACCAATACCGAAATCGCCGAACACCTGCAACACGTCGACGGCGTGATGATTGGCCGCGAGGCCTACCACAACCCGATGCTGATGCAATCGTGGGACAGACTGTTTTACGGCGAAAGGCTACCTGAAACCGATTTCAACACCCTTATTCACACGCTCTACCGCTATATGCAGCGCTCGCTCGCCGCCGACCCGGGTCTCACCATTCGCCACATGTTGCGCCACTACCTCGGGCTGCTGCATGGCCGCAACCATGCCCGAGTGTGGCGGCAGATGCTCTCCGATGCCACCTTGCTGCAAAGCAACCGCCCCGAATTGATTTTGGAAGCGTGGGAGAAGGTTTCCGCCGGGGTTTAACTGCATAAAAGGCTACCTGAAAATTCAGGTAGCCTTTTGCTTGGGCGCTGGTTTGAGTAGCGGCATGATGCAAGACTGCATGAACAGGCTGCCAGTGCGGGCTACCTGAAAGCCATCTAGCAACGCAGCCGCCAATAGCAACCGTGTTTTATAGTGGATTAAATTTAAACCAGTACAGCGTTGGCTCGCCTTGCCGTACTATTTGTACTGTCTGCGGCTCGCCGCCTTGTCCTGATTTAAATTTAATCCACTATAGCTTCGCAGAAACTCAGCCTTGGCTACGCCAAGACATGGTTTTAACTCCGTTGAAGCTTACGCTTTCAGGTAGCCCTTTGGGGCGCGAAGCATTGCCTAACCGCTGGTGCCCGCTGCGGCCGCCTCCTGCGTTTCGGTTTGGGTATCCTCCACGTCTTGCAAGGCCTGGTAGGCGGGGAGCAGGAGTTTGGCAATCAAGGAAAGCTGCTGCCAGAGGGTGTGGGCGTGGGGGCTGGCGCTGCCATCGGGGCGCAGGGCGGTGAGCTGTTGGCGCAGGGCGCTGTAGGCTACCTGAAATTCGGCTTCGGTCAGGCTGGGCAGCTGTTCGAGCAGGCGTGCGGTTTCATTAGCGGCCTGGGCGAAGGCGGCGTTGAAATCGGGCTCTATTTGGCCCGGGCTGAGGCGGCTACGGTAGGCGCCGAGGGCGGAGATATAGCCGTTGATGGCGTAAACGGTTTTGAGCAGGGTGAAGCCGCCGGGCAGGTGCGCGGCGTATTTTTTCGGCTCGCCGGACATGTCGGAAAGGGTGCTGCTCAGTTGGGCGGCGCGTTCGTGGGCGCGGCGGCGTTCGCTGCGGTAGGCGGCATCGTCGCACTGGCCGCCGTGCTGGAGCTGGTCGGTGATGCTTTTCAGGTAGCCTGCGTTGCCGGCCAAGGCGCGTTGGGCGGTGCGGGCGAGAGAAAGGTAGCGCCAATCCGGCCAGAGCATGGATACAGCCCACCAGGCCAGCACGCAGCCGACGATGGTGTCGAGCAGCCGCCAAGGCAGGGCGTCGATGCCGTGCAGGCCGGCGATGTAGAGATTGGTGATGGCTTGGATGGTGATGAAGAAGGTGGAGTAGCTGTATTTGTTGGTGCGGAAGAAGAAAAACAGGGTGCTGGAGGCGGCCACCACCGCCAATTGGGTGGCGAGCGAGGGGGTGAAATAGGGCAGTAGCGAGCCGACGGCCACACCGGCCATTGTGCCGACCACGCGCTGGATAAGGCGGCTTTTGGTGGCGGAATAGTTGGGCTGGCACACGAATACGGCGGTGAGCAGCACCCAGTAGCCCATGGGCAGCTTGAGGCTTTCCACTAAGGCGATACAGAGGAACACCACAATGGAAAGCCGCACGGCGTGGCGGAATACGCCGGATTCGAAGCTGAGGTGGCGGCGCAGGATATTGAGATGGCTGCGCCAGCCGTCGGCATCTTCGCGCACGATGCGGGTTTGCTCGCTGGCTTCGGTATAGCCAGCTTGTTCGCCGGCCAGGTGGGTGAGTTGGTAGTTGATACCGTAGAGGTTGTCGATAAGGCGGCGCAGGCTGCGCGGGCTCTTATCGGCTTGGGTGGATTGGTGGTGCTGGTATGAGCGGCGGATGCTGGCGGCCAGTTTGTCCAGCTTGGCATTGTCCGGCACCGTGCTGCCACGTTGCAGGCTGTGCGCCATGTCGCGGCAGGCCTGCGCCTGCCATTCGATCAGCCGCTGGATGCGGAAGATGAGGTCGCTGTGGCTGAGCTCGGCCACAAAGCGGCGGTATTCGCCGATGTAGCTGGAGCTGGCGCGCTCGTGGATGTCTTGCGCGGCAAAGTAGTAGTGCAGCATGCGGGCGGTGCGTGGGTGGCGGTGCTGGCCGCGCATGCGGTAAAACAAGGCGCTACGCACTTGGTTGAACGCGGCAATCACTTTGCCGTTTTGCATGGCCAGCGCGATTTGCCGCTGCTCGAGCTGGTCAGTGTCGTCGGGGTCGAAGAATTGGGCTTTGATGTCGAGATAGCCCGCGAGCTCGGTATAGGCAGCGGCCATGCTGTCTTGCACCGGGCGGTGCGGCAGGATGAGGTGCAGCAGCAGGGTGTTGCCGCTGTAGAGCAGCGTGCCGCACAAAATCAGCAGGGTGTTGGCATACCAAACCATGCTGTGGTTGATGGTGAGGATGGTGTAGAGCGCCACCACCAGTGTGCCGAAGGAGATGGTGCGGTAGCGCAGGCTGATGGCGCCGGACAGAGTAAACACGAAAGTGAGCAGCGTCATTGCGGGTAGAAACAACAGCGGCTGGCCAAAAGTAAACTGCACGGTGAGCGAGGAAACGCTGAAGGCGGCAATGGTGGAGAGCAGGTTTTGAATGCGGCCGGTGAGGCGGTTGTCTAAATCCACCAGGCCGCCGGCAATCACGCCGAGCACCAGCGGCATACACATCAGCGGCTTCTGCCAATACCACACGGCCAGCACGGCCATGCACACGCTAACCAGCATCGGCAGCGCGGCCAGCACGCGCGCGGAAAGCCATTTGAGCCGGGATGGGATAAGGGGCATGGTGGATAAATAAAGGATGAGTGGGAAAGGGCTGTATTTTAGCGCAGGCGGGCGCGGCATGATACGGCTGCACCTTCAGCAGTGGGGCAGGGTTTTCAGGTAGCCTTGCAATACGGAACACGAGCACTCCTATCGTGTTTGTCCGCACCGCAGCAAGTATGGCCGCCTGCTTTTGTAGCGGAAAAGACGGACGGCAGGCTACCTGAAAGCGCAAACTTCAACGAAGTTATAGTGGATTAACAAAAATCAGGACTAGGCGGCGAGCCGCAGACAGTACACACGTTACGGCAAGGCGAGCCAACGCTGTACTGGTTTTTGTTAATTCACTATATCTTGTTTATACAGTGCAATCTGCCCGGCAGCGTGTTAGAATGCGCGCCGGTTTCGGGCTGCGCTTTCAGGCAGCCTCAAGCCTTTATTTTATTTCCAACCTGCCCTGCCTGTCTGAAACCCTAACCATGCGCCTGCGTCTGTGCGGGCTTATGCTTAGTGTTTTAGCGGCAGCGGCCTTTTCCTAAAGGAATCTTAATGTTTAACAAACACGTCAAATCCTTCCAATACGGCCAGCACACCGTTACCATCGAAACCGGCGAAATCGCCCGCCAGGCTGCGGGCGCGGTAAAAGTATCCATGGGTGAAACCGTGGTGCTGGTGGCCGTTACCGCCAATAAAGAAGTGAAAGCCGGGCAGGATTTCTTCCCGCTCACCGTGGATTATCTGGAGCGTACCTATGCCGCAGGCAAAATCCCCGGCGGCTTCTTCAAGCGCGAAGGCAAACAGAGCGAAAAAGAAATCCTCACCAGCCGCCTGATCGACCGCCCCATCCGCCCGCTGTTCCCCGAAGGCTTCTTCCACGACATCCAAATCGTGGCCACGGTGGTATCGGTTGATCCGGAAATCGATTCCGACATCCCCGCCATGATCGGCGCTTCTGCCGCGCTGGTGTTGAGCGGCGTGCCTTTCGCCGGCCCCATCGGCGCCGCCCGCGTGGGTTACCTGAACGGCGAATACGTGCTGAACCCGACCAAAACCCAGCTGGCCAAATCACAGCTGGATTTGGTGGTGGCCGGTACTGCACAAGCCGTGCTGATGGTGGAATCCGAAGCCCAAATCCTGCCCGAAGACGTGATGCTCGGCGCCGTGGTATACGGCCACAATGAAATGCAGGCCGTTATCCGCGCCATCAACGAGCTGGCCGATGCGGTCAACCCCGAAGTGTGGGACTGGAAAGCGCCCGAAACCGATGCCGCCCTGGTGGCCAAAGTGCAGGAAATTGCCGGTCAAACCGTGGCCGAAGCTTTCAAAATCCGCCAAAAACAGGCTCGCACCGCCAAGCTGGACGAAGCCTGGGCTGCTGTGGAAGCCGCGCTGATCACGGAAGACACCGACACCCTGGCCGCCAACCAAATCAAAGGCATCTTCAAACATTTGGAAGCCAACGTGGTGCGCAGCCAGATTCTGGCCGGCCAGCCGCGCATCGACGGCCGCGACACCCGCACCGTGCGCCCCATCAGCATCCAAACCGGCGTGCTGCCGCGCACCCACGGCTCCGCCCTCTTCACCCGTGGCGAAACCCAAGCCCTGGCCGTGGCCACCCTCGGCACCCAGCGCGACGAGCAAATCATTGATGCCTTGAGCGGCGAATACACCGACCGCTTCATGCTGCACTACAACTTCCCGCCCTATTCAACCGGCGAATGCGGCCGCATGGGCGCGCCCAAACGCCGCGAAATCGGCCACGGCCGCCTGGCCAAACGCGCCCTGCTCGGCGTGTTGCCCACGCCCGAAGAATTCAGCTACACCATGCGCGTGGTGTCTGAAATCACCGAATCCAACGGCTCTTCTTCCATGGCCTCCGTGTGCGGCGGCTGCTTGAGCCTGCTCTCCGCCGGCGTGCCGCTCAAAGCCCACGTGGCCGGTATTGCCATGGGTCTGATTTTGGAAGGCAACAAATTCGCCGTGCTCACCGACATCTTGGGTGATGAAGACCACCTCGGCGATATGGACTTCAAAGTGGCCGGCACTACCGAAGGCGTTACCGCCCTGCAGATGGACATCAAAATCCAAGGCATCACCAAAGAAATCATGCAGATTGCCTTGGCACAAGCCAAAGAAGCCCGCCTGCACATCCTCGAGCAGATGAAAGCCGCCGTGGCCGGCCCGCAGGAGCTCTCGCAGCACGCGCCGCGCCTCTTCACCATGAAGATTAACCAAGACAAAATCCGCGACGTTATCGGCAAAGGCGGCGAAACCATCCGCGCCCTCACCGCCGAAACCGGCACCGAAATCAACATTGAAGACGACGGCACCATCACCATCGCCGCCGTGAACGTGGAAGCCGTGGAAGCCGCCCGCAAACGCATCGAAGAAATCACTGCCGAAGTGGAAGTGGGCCAAGTGTATAACGGCGTGGTGATTAAGATTTTGGATAACAACGTTGGCGCCATCGTATCCGTAATGCCCGGCAAAGACGGCTTGGTGCACATCAGCCAAATCGCCCACGAGCGCGTGAAAGACGTGAACGACTACCTCAGAGTCGGCCAAAACGTGCGCGTGAAAGCGCTGGAAGTGGACGACCGCGGCCGCGTTCGCCTCTCCATGAAAGCCCTGCTGGATCAAACCCGCGAGCAATAAACGCAGGCTGTAGGGTCTGTCGACACTTAAGAGTTTCCGTGTCTTTTTGCCCCCCAAGGCAGCATCTTCCACGTTGGAAATCCTCGCAAGGTATCCAACCTTGCTGCGGTTTCCGCCTTGGGGACAAAAATCCATTTGGAAAATTAAATGTCAACAGACCCTGGATAAAGCAAAGGCTACCTGAAAAAGTTTCAGGTAGCCTTTATTTGAAACTACAGAGAAGTGCTTTCATAGCGGATTAAAATAAGAATAGGACGAAGCGACTGGTCGTAGACGGCTCCCACGTACGGCCAGGCAACGCAGCAGCATTCTTATTTCAATCACGATAATGATAGGAGAAGCCCATGCCCAACCGCCCCACCTTCAAAGAAGCCGACAGCATCGACCGCCGCATCCTCAAGCTCTTGCAGGAAAACGCCCGCCTGAGCATGACCGAGCTGGCCGAACGCGTCGGCCTGTCTGCCACCCCCGTAACCGAACGCGTGCGCCGCTTGGAGCGCGACGGCTACATCAGCGGCTACCACGCCCGCCTCAACCCCGCCCGCTTGGGCTACGGCTTGCTGGTGTTCGTGGAAATCAAACTGCATTCCAAATCTGGCGATATTTTTGAAGAATTCCGCCGCGAAGTGCTGAAAATCCCGCAAATCCTCGAATGCCACCTCGTGTCCGGCGAATACGACTACCTCATCAAGGTTCGCCTGCAAGATATGTCCGCCTATCGCGACATGCTCGGCAAAATCCTGCTGCAACTGCCTTCCGCGGTAGAGAGCCGCAGCTATGTGGTGATGGAGGAAGTGAAGGAAAACGGGCCGCTGGCGCTGGAAGATTGGGAAGATTAAACCAAAGGCTACCTGAAAGCGTAAGCTTCAACGGAGTTAAAACGTGGCGCAGCGAAGTTTCTGCGTAGCTAAAGTTTCAGGTAGCCTTTTACTTCATTCAATATCCTATTCTCACTCCCTCCAACAGCCCGCTCTGCAAACTTCAAAACTCTTTCGACATCCACTGGGCCTCTGGCTGCCAAAACGGCAAAACAGAAGCCGCTATACAACCAGTTTTGCAATGTATGCCACGTGGCGGCTTGTCTCGAGATTGAGGCTACCTGAAAACGGCCGGAATTTTATTTTGTTAAACCGTGCTTTCAGGTAGCCTGAATGATTGGCTATGGCCGGCATCCGCTTGCCTAGTATGCCGCGTATTATTGCCCAGCGTCCTAACCCCGTTTTGTGCCCAGCCTTCTGTTTCTGTTATGATAGCCGTCTTTTTAGCCGCTCTTGAATACCACTCGGGCAGCCATATTTTTCAGGTAGCCTCAATCACATAGGCTACCTGAAAGCGTGAGCTTCAACGAAGCCAAAACATCAGTCTCGGCTAAAGCTAAAATTTGAATTCCATTTTAAATATAAAGCACCACACCATGTTTAACCGCTTATTCTCCTGGTTTGAAAACCGCGTCGATCCCTATCCTGCCAGCGAGCCGAAAACCCCGCGCAACGGGCTGTTTGGCTTCATTTGGAGCAATCTCGAAGGTGTACGCGGCTGGCTCGTGCTGCTGGCACTGCTCTCCGGCGGCATCGGCATTGGCGAAGCCTTGCTGTTTCAATTTATCGGCAAAATCGTCGATTGGCTCGGCCGCTATACGCCCGAGACGCTGTTTGCCGAAAAAGGCTTGGCGCTCGTTGGCATGGGGGTGCTGATGGTGGTGCTGGTGATTTGGACGTTTTTTACTTCCTCCATCCGCCTACAGGTATTGCAGGGGGTGTTTCCCATGCGCCTGCGCTGGAATTTCCACCGCCTGATGCTTGGCCAATCGCTTAGTTTTTATCAAGACGAATTTGCCGGCCGCGTGTCGGCTAAAGTGATGCAAACTGCGCTGGCCGTGCGTGACACGGTGATGACCATCGCCGATATGGTGATGTATGTGCTGGTGTATTTCATCACTTCCGGCGTGATTCTGGTGGCGCTGGATAGCTGGCTGCTGCTGCCTTTTGTGGGCTGGCTCATCGGCTTCAGCCTGGTAATGCGCTTTCTGATTCCCAGGCTCGGCCAAACCGCCGCCCGACAGGCCGATGCCCGCTCGCTGATGACCGGCCGCGTTACCGATGCCTACGCCAACATCGCCACAGTGAAGCTCTTCTCCCACGGTGCGCGCGAAGCTGATTATGCCCGCCGCTCGATGGAAGAATTTATGGTCACCGTGCACGCTCAAATGCGGCTGGCCACGCTGCTCTACAGCGCCAGCGCTGCGGTCAACACCATGCTTACCCTTTCTACCGCCGTGCTCGGTATTTGGCTGTGGCACAATGGCCAAGTAGGCGTGGGCGCTGTGGCCACCGCCACTGCCATGGCGCTGCGCGTGAACGGGCTCTCGCAATACATCATGTGGGAATCCGCCCGCCTGTTTGAGAATATCGGCACCGTGGCCGACGGCATGGGCACGCTTTCCAAGCCGCAAACCATCCTCGATAAGCCCGAAGCCAAGCCCCTGTTGGTGAACAAAGGCGAAATCTGCTTCAACCACATCGATTTCTCTTATGAGTCTGGCAAACCCCTGCTCAACGGTTTCAGTCTGCACATTCGCCCCGGCGAAAAAGTTGGCCTCATCGGCCGCAGCGGTGCCGGCAAATCCACTATTGTGAACCTGCTATTGCGCTTCTACGAGCCACAAAGCGGTCAAATCTGCATCGACGGGCAAAATATCGACAGCGTTACCCAAGAAAGCCTACGTGCGCAAATCGGCCTGGTCACGCAAGACACCAGCCTGCTGCACCGCTCGGTACGCGACAACATCGTCTACGGCCGCCCCGATGCCACCGAAGAAGATATGTTGCAAGCCGCCCGCCGCGCCGAAGCCGCCGAATTCATCCCCCAGCTTTCCGACGCCAAAGGCCGCAAAGGCTACGATGCCCACGTGGGCGAGCGCGGCGTGAAGCTTTCCGGCGGCCAGCGCCAACGCATCGCTATCGCCCGTGTGATGCTCAAAGACGCGCCGATTCTGCTTTTAGACGAAGCCACCAGCGCGCTCGATTCCGAAGTGGAAGCCGCCATCCAAGAAAGCCTCGATACCATGATGGAAGGCAAAACCGTTATTGCCATCGCCCACCGTCTCTCCACCATCGCAGCCATGGATCGCCTCATCGTACTCGATAAAGGCCGCATCGTGGAAGAAGGCAGCCACGCCGAGCTCTTAGCCAAGGGCGGCCTCTACGCCAGCCTGTGGGCACATCAAAGCGGCGGTTTTCTCAGTGTGAAAGAGCCAGAGGCTGGGCAGATGCTTGAGAAGGAGTTAAAGTCTGCTGGCTATTGAACAAACATGAATAAAGGCTACCTGAAAGTTTTCAGGTAGCCTTCTTTGCATGCAAAATACAAACTCATTCAACTGGGCTTTTTCGCCAACATCGTCACAAACTTCAATTGAATCGGCCGCCCTTGCGCATCGGTAGCGTGCATCGAACCCACGGCTTCTTCGTATTTCAGCAATTCCCAGCCGGCGTAATACTGCCGCAATTCATCTTCTTTAAATGTGAACGAAAATGGCATATGGCAGGGGTAGTCTGCCGTATCCATTGCCGACACAATCAAGTTATAGCCGCCGGGGCGGGTGTACTCCTGCATATCGGCAATAATCTCCGACACACGGTTGGCTTGGAGAAACATAAACACCACCGTGGCAAAGATAAAATCGTAATCTTCATTCAAAGCGGCAGCATTAATATCGTAAGCATCCGCCCGCAGCGGCAACTGTTCGCGCGCAGCCATATCCAGCACTGAAGCTACTGCCGCCGGGCTGTGATCCACAGCATGCACATCGTATCCGGCCAAGCTCAAAAACAGCGCATTACGCCCTTGCCCACAGCCTAAATCCAACGTTTTACACGGCGGCACAGTCTGCACTGCTTCGCGGATGGCGGAATGGGTAGCAGTCATGCCGTATTTTTTGTGGAAAAAGTCGGCTTTTTCGCAATGGAATTCCAGCTGCACGGCAAAATCATCATCCAGTGGTTCCACTTTATGCCAAGCCTGCGGGTAAATTGTCCACACCCCGCTTTCCGGCTGCAACACATGTTCCGCGAGTTCCGCGCCATCTTCTTGCAATTCATAAAACTTCAGCCGCCCACGCAATACGCGCAGCTTGCCGTAAGTACCAACTTGTGTGTTGTGCTGCGACAAAACTGCCGCTGGAATAGTGGCTTTATCCCATACCGGCATGGTTTTGTAGCAGATGAGTTCTGGATTCATTACTTCCCTCCTGAGCCGAAAAATAAGCAACCATATAATTATGGCGACTCTATGCAAACCTTCGCCATTTCCCTTGCAAAGAGCCAAGCGGAACGGCAGATTCATATTATATGCCAAACATTTCCAGTCACTCCAACTTGCTTTGTATGAAATAAAATCCTCTTCACCTATAAAAATAGGCTGCTTGGACTACTCCAAACAGCCTAAATCTTTTCATTCAACAACTATTTCCAAGGTCTTAAATCCACAATGCCTAACACTTGTTTATGCTTACTATCCAGCAACACAGCCATGTCCTCAGCCGGGGCTTTCATCGGCAGAAAACTATCTGCCTGCGGATAAGCAGCCAATTCTTTAGCCACCTGCTCTGCCGAGTTATATTGCTTCAACTCTTCCAATCCGTGCTTACGCTCCAGCATTTCTCCCCAACCTTCATTGATTGGCCGGTAGAGATCTGCCTGCATGGCAGGAGAAATTCCTTCCTGCAACTCTAGGAAAGTGCGCTGACTTTGCTCTGCTGCATCCTTATATGGGCGTACCGACACCCATTGTGGATAAAGTAAAGAATTAGATTGATACTCCGGCAAAATCGTTTTATCTGCAGCACGCACCACTGAATCCGCCTGCACCACCTCAAACCTTAGTTTATCAAAAGCCAGATATACCGGTCGGCTAACTGCAATAGTGTGCATGCCATATAAATAAGCTGCCAGCTGCACTGCAGCAATCACGCTCAAATCAAACTTCAGCGTTTTTTTCTCTTTGCTGCTAGCTACCAATAGCGTAAGCAATGGCCCCAACACCACATCGATACCAAGCATCATTAAGAAAATATGCGTTACCCCTACCGCCTTTTGTAGCGGTGCAGGATGCCATACCCAAAATACCAAACCGATACCGACTAAAGCAACCACTGCCGAAATCAACAGATGAATGCCTGCCGCCTTCAATCTAAACTTCATCACAGTTTACGCTTTTATCTTAAATCTTATTTAGGCCATCTAAATTACTGGCAAGAGCCGGGCAAACGCTCCGCACCCACCGTCCCGCTGCATTTCCAAGTAATAATTTGGCGGTTACCTGGGTTCGCAGTTGGCGTGAGAATAACGGTTTTACCATTATTCGCACCTTTATCGAATGTTACTGTAATCACACCATTTCCAGGAGTAATTTGCGTACCGCCAGCCGGAAAATACTTGCCTTGCAATGTGGTAGCAGTGGCAATAATAGGATTGCCAGTATTCGGGTATTGTCCCTCTTGCCAATAATATGTGCCGATATCAGTTTTTAATCCTTCGGTAGCTTTCAATGCCTCAGCTGCCTGGGCACGAGCAACATAATCCTGATAAGCCGGCAGCGCGATTGCTGCCAGAATGCCGATGATAGCAATCACAATCATCAGCTCAATCAAGGTAAAGCCCCTATTTGTGCCTATTTTATTCATGATTTAATCCAACTATTACAAATTTTGCCTATCATTTTGAGAAATCAGCCCCTCTCCACATTCGGAGAGGGGCTGCAGGAAACCAACTAAGGATTCCAAGTTGGGTTACCCCACTAAATTATTACTGGCAGCTGGTGGGCATACGGCTCTTATTAGTGAAACCAGAGCAGGTCCATTTAGAGATTTGACCAGTAGCTGGAACTGCAGTCGGAGCAAGTTTCAAAGTTTCACCGTTGTTAGCACCTTTGGTGAAGTTGATAGTGATAGAACCATCAGCGGGAGCTACAGTAACACCACCAGCGGCGAAGTATTTACCCTGCAGAGCCTGAGCACCATCCAAAATTGCCTTACCAGCGGCAGTGCTGTTATCCGGCCATGCATTTTGATCAGCGTAGTAAGTGGCGATATCAGTTTGTACACCGGCGGTAGCTTTGAAGCCTTCAGTAGCCTGTGAACGTGCAACGTAGTCTTGGTAAGCCGGCAGAGCGATAGCAGCCAAAATACCGATAATAGCGATAACGATCATCAACTCGATCAGGGTGAAACCTTTTTGTACTTTTTTCAACATGACATTTTCCTTTTAAAAATGGAACTTAATAAAACCGAATCTTCCGACCCGGGAACTTCAACCAAAAGAAGGAGACAACTAAAAAACTTCATTTTCGGCTAGGCTTGTTTGCCATCACCACGAGAAACATAAAGCAACGGCTATGCCAAAAAATAAAAAAACCGTTTTATTTATTTTATAAATATATGTTTTATAATTATATTTTGTTTTCCTTGCAATTTAAGTGGCTACCATATACGGCTATTCTGCATAGTTGGCTAATCTGGAAAACTGACATTTATCGTCAGTTTTTGGCCCACCATTTCGCACAGATTGCCGTTTTATGGGTCTCATTGCCTGCTAGTTTTTAGGTTGCTGCCATTTTAAATAGTGATTTTTGGCATTCCTGCTATATCTATCCACTTTCATCGGTGCGGCAATACCGCCACGGTATAAATAAGGCAAGGCGGCATGGTTATGCCGCCTTTGGGTAAGAAGAGTTAACTTCATAGCAACTTGCTCCTTTATAAAGAGCTTCCCTTTAACTATATGAAAGCTGCGCTACAGTTTTCAGGTAGCCTTTAACCTTCCGCAGCCATCACTGCTTCAATTAAAGCCGTTCCGTTTTCAATCCGAAACGCCACTTCCCAATCGTCCACTGCCATCTTATATACCCGCTGCGGCGTATCCTGATAAGCCGGGCGCGGATCCTGGGCGATGCTTTGTTCTATCAACAGGCGGATAGGCAGCGGCAGGGATGCTGCGCTTATCTCATCTGCCCAAGCTACTTCGAGCGGCACGGGCGGAATGGCGGCGAAGCCCGGGGCGGCATCGGGCTGCGCTTCCACAAAAGGCAGATAAGGTTTGATATCTAATACCGGCGTGCCATCGAGCAAATCCGCCCCGCCACACCACAGCCGCACTCCGCCCTCGGTTTCAATACGCTCCAGCTTGAGCAGGGAGAGCCCCAGCGGGTTGGGGCGGAACGGGCTGCGCGTGGCAAATACGCCCATTTTCCGGTTGCCGCCCAAACGCGGCGGCCGCACCAAAGGCTGCCAGCCCGCCCCGGCCACGCCGTGAAACACAAACTGCACCCAGATATGGCTGAAGCTTTCCAGCCCGCGTACGCAATCGGCAGAAAACTCGGGCAGGAATTCGATGCATACCCGGGCGGAAGGCACCAAGCCGGGCTGGCGCGGCACACCGAATTTCTGCTTATAAGGAGAGCGAACGTAGGCAATGGTTTGCAGGGTGTAGGTGGCTGGCATGGTTTGGGGCAATTAATATGAAAGAGATAAAAGGCTACCTAAAAGCGCTAGCTTCAACGGAGTTAAAATGATGTCTTGGGGCAGCCAAGGCTGAGTTTCTGCGAAGCTAGGGCGTCAGTTTAACGTAGTTCAAACGAAGTTTCCGTAGGAAGTGGAGTTTGTGTGAGATTGAGATTAAATTTTGGCAAGGCAGCAAGGTGTCGGTATCCTCCCCTCCTTTTTGCCCACCTGTCTTCTATACCCAATAAAAACCGGCAGCCTCGGAATTCCCGGGCTGCCGGCCTGATTTCACTAATGCGGCGTTGAATTGAAATCAGCTTACTGCTGGCGTTGGCAAGCGGTTTCTACGCTGTTGCCATAGGGGTCTTTGAAGCTGAACGCAGCTTCATTGCCCTTGCGATGCCACTCGGCGCCGCTGCCGAACAGGCCGCGGTTGCTGGTGTAGCGCTCGCCGGAGCCGGAAGTGGCGCGGTTGAGCACGGCACGTTTGTCGTCCAGTTGCAGGCTTACGCGGTCGGTACCTTGCTGGCGCACAGTTACAGACAAGCCGTTTTCACAGCTGAAGCGCTCAACGCTTGCGCGGCGCTCGCCACGGCGTTCGTGACGCGGAGCGGGCTCGTTGCCCGGATCTTGCATGCTGCTTTCATGGCGTTGGTGATGGTGATGACGGTGACCGTCGTCTTGCGGGGTGGCCACCACGCAGGCAGACAACAGCAGAGCCAAAGAGGCCGGTACAGCCCAAGTACGTACTTTCATTGTGTATTTCCTATAAAATGAGAAAATACCGCCATAGCCGGCGGCGAAAGCATCTTAGCCCAAAGTGTGTGATATAAAAAGAGGGATTAACCAAGATTTACGGCAATACCAATTATTCCGGCGAATAAGGCTACCTGAAAGCATTTGAGCAATTTCAGGTAGCCTTTAGGTTTGGCAATCATTCAGCTTTGGTTGGCGCGTTCCGGCTTCTCAGAAACTCCACCCCGGCTGTGCCAAGACATCGTTTTAACTCCGTTGGAGCTTGCGCTTTAGCTTCGCAGAAACTCACCCTTGGCTACGCCAAGACATCGTTTTCAGGTAGCCTCTTTTAAGACGGGCTGCATGTATCATCTGCCGCCTGCTGGTTTTAATCTTATAAAAACGGATTGTGCCGTTTTTCGTGACCGATGGTGGTGCTGCGGCCGTGGCCGGGCAAGACTATGGTGTCTTCAGGCAACACCAGCAGTTTCTCGCGGATATTGCGCAAGAGGTCAGCATGGCTGCTGCGTTCGAAATCGGTGCGGCCGATGGATTCGTAAAACAACACGTCGCCGGCAATCAGCAGGTTTTGTTCGGCGCAGTAAAACACCACATGGCCGGGCGTGTGGCCGGGGATGTGCAGCACTTGAAAGCGGTACGCGCCCACGCTTAATTCCTCGCCCTCTTCCAGCCAGCGGCTCGGGCTCACTGGCTGGGACACGGGAAAACCAAAGTTGGCAGTGATTTCGGGCAAGTTATCGAGCAGCCATTGGTCGTCACGGTGCGGGCCGATTACCGGCAGCGGGGTATGCTGAATCATCTCGGCCACGCCGCCGGCATGGTCGAGGTGGCCGTGGGTAAGCCAGATGGCTTTGGGCTGCACGCCGAGCTTGGCGGCTTCTTCCAGCAGCTGCGGCACGTCGCCGCCCACGTCTATCCACACGGCTTCTTTGCTTTCTTCGTCCCACAAGAGCGAGCAGTTTTGGCGGAAAGGGGTAACGGCGAACACGGTAAGGTTGAGCGGCATGGGTGGCTTTCTTTATAAGAATTTTCAGGTAGCCCGCATTGTGCCGCCGCGCGCGCCAAAGGTAAACCTTTTTAAGGTTTGGCGTATCCGCTACAATGCGCTATTTACCCCTTTGCGAGCAAGTTCATGCACACGCCCAAGCCCAACCCCCTCAACCTCTGCTGGCTCGATATGGAAATGACCGGCCTCAACCCCGAGCACGACCGCATTATCGAAGCCGCCGTGGTGGTTACCGATGCCGATTTAAACATCCTCGCCCAATCCGAATCCTACGCCATCCACCAAAGCGACGAACTGCTCAAAGGCATGGATGCCTGGAATACCAGCACCCACGAGCGCACCGGCCTCACCCAGCGCGTGAAAGATTCCACCCTTTCCGAAGCCGAAGTGGAACAACGCCTGCTCGATTTCGTGGCGCAATGGACACCGCCAGGCACCAGCCCCTTATGCGGCAACACCGTGCACCAAGACCGCCGCTTCATGCAGCGCTACATGCCCAAGCTGGAAGCCTGGTTCCACTACCGCAACCTCGACGTATCCACCCTCAAAGAGCTCGCCCGCCGCTGGCATCCCACCGCCTACAAAAGCTTCAGCAAAAAAGGCTCGCACCGCGCGCTGGACGACATCTTGGAGAGCATCGAAGAATTGCGCCACTACCGCCAAACCTTCTTACGCCTGCCCGAGGCCAACGAAACAAACCGAGAGGCTACCTGAAAGCGATGTCTTGGTGCAGCCAAGGCCGAGCTTCTGCGAAGCTAAAGCGTAAGCTTCAATGGAGTTACAACGAGCGCAGCGAAGCTTCTGCAAGGCAAAAACCTTTTTTCCGTTTTTCAGGTAGCCCTTCCACCCATCCATATTAAGAAGACCATGATCCGCAAAATCCTCCTGTCCGCCCTCGCCGCCCTGCTGCTGGCCGCCTGCGCTGCCAAGCCTTCATTTGAACCGGCCATGCTCGTCCACTCCGTGCAGCCGGTTTACCCACCGCCGCTGGAAGAAGAGGGCATCGAAGGCCGTGCCATCGTGCGGATGCGTATCGACACCCGGGGCAGCGTGAGCGAAGCACAGGTACTCTCCGCCTCCCACCCCTTATTCGCCCGCTCCGCCGTGCGTGCCGTCAGCCAATATCGCTTCACCCCGGCCAAACAAAACGGCCAACCTGTAGAATCCGACTTCACCCAAACATTTAGATTCCGAGTACCGGAAGAAAAACCCGACCATTCAGAAACTCCACAACCGCCCCGCCCACCCCTTCCCACACGCTAAACCCACCATGCTCCCTACCGCCCTCCCCGCCTGGCAAGCTCTGGCCGAACACCGCCGCGCCACCGCGCATTTGCACCTGCGCGAGCGCTTCGCCGCCGAGCCAAACCGTTTCGAGCGCATGCACGCCGAACTCAACGGCCTCCTGCTCGACTACAGCAAAAACCTCATCAGCGAAGATACCTTAGATCTGCTCTGCCGCCTGGCCGACGAATCCGGCGCGGCCGAACTGCGCCGCCAAATGTATGTCGGCGAAAAAATCAATCTGAGCGAACACCGTGCCGTGCTGCACACCGCCCTGAGGCTACCTGAAAACGCCGCGCCTGTGTATGTGGACGACATCAATATCGTGCCGCAGGTGCACGACGAATTAAACCGCGCCCTCGATTTCGCCGATCGCCTGCAAAACGGCACGCACACGGGCTGCACCGGATTGCCAATTCGCGACGTGGTAAACATCGGCATCGGCGGCTCGGATTTGGGCCCGCGCATGGTAGCGCAAGCCCTCGCGCCCTATCGGCAAAACCTGAACGTGCACTTCGCCGCCAATCTCGATAGCGCCGATTTAGACGGCATCCTGTGCCGCGTGCAGCCGGAAACCACGCTGTTTATCGTGGCCAGCAAATCCTTCCGCACCCCCGAAACCCTGCTCAACGCCCAAGCCGCGCGCCGCTGGTTTCTGCAATCCGGCCGCGGCGAAGCCGATATCGCGCAGCATTTCGCCGCCGTATCGGCCAATGTGGAAGCCGCTGCCGAATTCGGCATCGCCCCGCAAAACGTGTTTGGTATGTTTGATTGGGTGGGCGGGCGCTATTCCGTGTGGTCGGCCATCGGCCTGCCCGTGATGTGTGCCATCGGCCGCAAACATTTCCGCGAATTCCTGCGCGGCGGGCACGATATGGACGAGCACTTCCTGCACGCCCCGTGGCGGCGCAACATCCCCGCCCTGCTCGCCCTCATCGGCATCTGGCAGCAAAACTTCTGCGGCAGCACCAGCCACATCGTCATCCCCTACAGCCACGGCCTGCGCCGCCTGCCTGCCCACCTCCAGCAGCTCGATATGGAAAGCAACGGCAAAAGCCGCAACCGCCACGGCACCCCCGTGGATTTCACTACCGGTGCCGCTATCTGGGGCGAAGTCGGCGTCAACTGTCAGCACGCCTTCTTCCAACTTATCCACCAAGGCACGCAGGTGATTCCCGTCGATTTCATCGTCCCCCTCAGCGGCGAAGGGGCGGACGACGGCCGCCACCTCCGGCTCGTAGCCAACGCCTTCGCCCAAGCCGAAGCCCTCATGCGCGGCAAAAGCGAAGCCGAAGCCCGCGCCGAAACGGCCGGCAAGGGGCTACCTGAAAGCGAACAAACCGCCCTCGCCCGCCAACGCAGTTTCCCCGGCAACCGCCCCAGCAACACCATCCTCGTCGAACGTATCACGCCCTACACCCTCGGCCTGATTCTCGCCATGTACGAACACAAAGTCTTCATGCAGGGCGCCGTCTGGGGCATCAACTCCTTCGACCAATGGGGCGTGGAATACGGCAAAGAACTCGCCCAAACCATCCTGCCCGAACTGCAAGGCGCCACCCCCGCCGGGCACGACCCCTCCACCGCCGCCCTGATCCGACGCTACCAGCAGCAGATGGACAACACACAGCCATAACGGCCAAAGAGAAGGCTACCTGAAAACCAAGCGGGCATTTTCAGGTAGCCTTTCTCTTTGCTGCGGGCAGGAGTATAGTGAACTAAATTTAAACCAGTACAGCGTTGGCTCGCCTTGCCGTACTATTTGTACTGTCTGCGGCTCGCCACCTTGTCCTGATTTAAATTTAATCCACTATAAATGCCAATCCGCGATGATTTTTTCAGGTAGCCTTGCCCGCCAACCCGCTATAACTCCCTTCTCCCCTTCGGAACCCCATCATGACCACAACTTGGCACAACGGCTGGTGGCAGGGCGCGGTGCATTGCCCTTCGCCCAACTTCTCGCCCCGCCCCGCCGGCGAAACCGTTTCGCTGGTGGTGTTGCACAACATCTCCCTGCCACCCTTCGAATACGGCGGCAGCGCCATCAGCGATTTGTTCACCAACCGCATCAACCCGCAGGCACACCCCTTCTTCCCGCAGCTGGTGGATTTGCGCGTGTCCAGCCATTTTTTGATCGAACGCAGCGGGCAGGTGGTGCAGTTTGTGTCGGGCGACGACGCGGCACATCATGCCGGCGTATCACAATATCGCGGCCGCAGCGGCTGCAACGCCTTTTCGCTCGGCATCGAGCTGGAAGGCTGCGATTTCGAACCGTTCACCGAGGCGCAATACCAAGCCCTGATTCCGCTGCTGCACAGCATGGCGGCACACTACCCCATCGAAGCCGTAACCGGCCACCAACACATCGCCCCCGGCCGCAAAAGCGACCCCGGCCACTTCTTCGACTGGCCGCGCCTAGCCGCCGCCGGCGTGGTGCTGGCGGAAGGAATTACGGATTAGCTGCTGTCACACCAATGGCCACCGCCCATTGTGTTGGCATTTGATAAAAACTGAATTCTGTACTATGCCAGCTGTGCGGCTCACAGGCTACCTGAAAGCATGGCTTCACTAAAATGAAAATGAATTTTTAGTGCAATGCAAACCATTGCTCATCTATGAGTTGGCGCGTGCATACCAGCAATAGTCTGCTTGAGTTTTATTGGGATTTTGGTATACACGAAACGCAGTCCTATCATATTTTCATACTATCTCACATGGCCTCACCAAAACTTCCACCCGCATACAGAGGCCGGCCTCATTTAATCTCATTAACATCCACTCTTTCAGACGGCCTCAAACCGCCACAGGCTACCTGAAAACAGAATTTCAATGCCATTCAAATATGAAACGGCAACGAAATGCCAAAACAGCCGCCTAGCCATTCCGACAAATCCGGTTCGCAGGTACAATCCGCGTGCTGGCATCCCATCCAAACATATCCCAAAGCTTCAGCTTGGTGGAAACTTGCCGCACTTTGTTTTCAGGTAGCCTCCACTCGGCATAGGCCGCTCCAATCCATATCAAAGGAACCCCATCATGACCCAAACCATCCTCATCACCGGCTCCACCCGCGGCATCGGCCGTGCGGCGGCTTTGGCCTTGGCGCAAGACGGCTTCGACATTGTGGTGCACGGCCGCAGCCGTATGGCGGACGCCGAGGCGGTGGCGGAACAAATCCGTTCGTTGGGCCGGCAAGCGCGGGTGTTGCAGTTTGACGTGGCCAACCGCGCCGAATGCCGCCGCGCGCTGGAAGCGGATATTGAAGCGCATGGTGCGTATTACGGCGTGGTGCTGAATGCGGGGCTGACGCGCGACAATGCCTTCCCCGCGCTGGAAGACGAGGATTGGGACCGCGTATTGCGCACCAATCTGGACGGCTTCTACAACGTACTGCACCCGCTCATCATGCCGATGATCCGCCGCCGCGCGCCGGGGCGGATTGTGTGCATGGCCTCCGTTTCCGGCCTGGTCGGCAACCGCGGGCAGGTAAACTACAGCGCGTCGAAAGCGGGGCTGATTGGCGCGGCCAAAGCTTTGGCGGTGGAACTGGCCAAACGCAAGATTACGGTAAACTGCGTTGCCCCCGGCCTGATCGATACGGAAATTCTGGATGAAAACGTGCCGGTGGAAGAAATTTTGAAAGCCATTCCGGCGCAGCGCATGGGGCTACCTGAAGAAGTGGCGCATGCCGTGCGCTTTTTAATGAGCGAACACGCCGCCTACATCACGCGGCAGGTGATTGCGGTAAACGGAGGATTGTGTTGATGAAAACAAAACGGGTGGTGATTACCGGCGTGGGCGCGGTGTGCGCCTTCGGCCGCGAGTGGCACGAAATCGAAGCCGCTTTCCGCGCAGGCGAAAACGCCGTGCGCCGCATGAAAGCGTGGGATGCCTTCCCCGAAATGGAAACCCGCCTCGGCGCGCCGCTGCCCGCCTATGCGCCGCCCTCACATTGGACGCGCAAACAGTTGCGCAGCATGGGCCCGCTGGCGCAATACTGCACCGATGCCGCCGAACAAGCGCTAAAGCAGGCGGGCTTGCTCGGCGACCCCGTCATCCGTAACGGCAGCATGGGCGTGGCCGCCGGCTCTTCCAGCGGCAGCACCGCCGACGTGCTCGACATCGGCCTGCTACTTGCCCACCAGCCCAACAATTTCAACGCCAACACCTATGTGCGCATGATGCCGCACACCACCGCCGCCAACGTGGCCATCTTCTTCGGCCTCACCGGCCGCCTGATTCCCACCTCCAGCGCCTGTACCTCCGGCAGCCAAGGCATAGGCTACGCCTACGAAGCCATCAAATACGGCAAAATCCCCATGATGCTGGCCGGTGGTGCAGACCAGCTCTGCCCATCCGAAGCCTTCGTGTTCGACAGCCTCTACGCCGCCAGCCGCCGCAACTACGAACCCGAACTTACTCCCCGCCCCTACGACGCAGCGCGCGACGGCCTCGTGCTCGGCGAAGGCGGCTGCATGATGGTGCTGGAAGAATTGGAACATGCCCAAGCACGCGGCGCGCACATCATCGCCGAAATCGTCGGCTACGGCGCCAACTGCGACGGCAGCCACATCACCCGCCCCGAAATGCGCACCATGCAACACTGCATGGAGCTTGCCCTCGAAGACGCTGCCCTGCCGCCTTCCGCCGTCGGTTATGTCAGCGGCCACGGCACGGCCACCGAACAGGGCGACATCGCCGAAACCCAAGCCACCGCCGCCGTGTTCGGCCACGTCCCGATCAGCTCGCAAAAAAGCTACCTCGGCCACACCCTCGGCGCCTGCGGCTCACTCGAATCCTGGTTTGCCATCGAAATGATGCGCAGCGGCTGGTTCGCCCCCACCCTGAATCTGAACGACATCGACCCCCGCTGCGGCGAAGCCGACTACCTCACCGGCTCCGGCCGACACATCGACACCGAATACGTGATGAACAACAACTTCGCCTTCGGCGGCGTGAATACCTCGCTAATCTTTAAGCGTTGGTAAGGCGCATTTCAACTAAGAGGCTACCTGAAAACGGTTCGAAATATTTTCAGGTAGCCTTTCGTTTGTTTTCACTTAATTGGGGCAACACTACTGTAAAGGCTACCTGAAACTTTCAGGTAGCCTAAATATTCAGATATAAGCTGCGTTTTATCAGCCCTCACTCCACCACAATCTCACACTCACATTCCACTTTAAAATTCAACGAATTGGCGATAAAGCACAAACGATGCGCTTCGTGGTGCAGGGCTTTGGCTTGCTCGATGTGCTGTGCTTGGGTGATGGTGACTTGCGGGCGCAGCGTGGCTTTGACGAATCTGCCCGGCTGCGTGCGGCTGCCTTCATCCATCACGGCTTCGGCGTGGTCGGTGTAGGCGGTAACGGTGATGCCCGCCGCGCTGCACAGGTACAGATACCAGAGTTTGTGGCAGGCGGAAACGGCGGCCAGCAGCATGTCTTCGGGGTTGTGGCGGTGTTCGTCGCCGCGAAAGGCAGGGTCGGACGAGCCGAAAAGGTCGGGTTTGCCGGCGATTTGGACGGTGTAATCGCGCGAATAGTCGGTGTAGGACGATGTGCCGCTGCCCAAGTTGCCCGTCCATTCGACGGTGGCGCGGTAGGTGTGTTGTTTGCTCATGGGTGTCTCCTTGTGGCTTGGTGGTTTTGCTGCGTTGAAACTGCGATTTGAGGGCAGCCTGCACGGATTATACCGAACGGGCGGTGCAGTCGAATATTTGGATTTGCCGTGCATTAAATGTGCAGGCTGCTTTTCAGTTTTCAGACGGCCTTTTCTATTTTATCCCGCCATCACCCGAAACGTCAGATTAATCCGCGGCTCTTGGATGCGGGTGCTTTTCAGGATGGTGTGCAGCCAGTGTTTCTGCGTTTCGCCATGCATCACAATGAGCTGGCCGTGTTCCAGCCACATTTCGCGTTTTTCCTTGCTTTCTTTGTGTTTGAAGGCGAATTTGCGCGTTGCGCCGAGACCGAGGGAGGCAATGGCACTGTCTTTGGCCAGCCCCTGCCCTTCGTCACTGTGCCACGCCATGCCTTCGTTGCCGTTGTTGTAGCGGTTGAGCAGGCAGGAGTTGAAGCGGGTGGGGCAGATGCCGGCGATGGCGGCTTCCACGCGGTTTTTGAGTTCGGGCAAGACGCCGCTCCACGGCAGGGCGATGCGGTTTGCGCCGGAGTAGCCGTAGTTGTAGGACGTGTCGCCGTACCATGCAACTTCGCGGGCGGTGATGATGTGCTTGCCGAATATCACGGCTTCGTCGTGCCGCCAGGGAATATCACGCTGCAAAATTTCAAAATAACGGTCAGCTTCGGCGGCAGTGAAAATCCGTCCAAAATCGCTGACGATGCCGTCGTAGGGCAGAAGGTTGGCGTGCGGGTTGGCGGTTTCGGGGAAGAGGTCAAGCGTCATCAGTGTCTCCCAATTCGTGCGCCAATATCGCCATTTTGCGCCCGCGTTGCCAGCGGTAACCGCCAATGATGCCGCTTTCGCGGATGACGCGGTGGCAAGGGATGAGTAATGCAACGGGATTCTGTCCGATGGCCGTCCCAACGGCTCGCGCGGCGTTGGGCGAACCCATGCGCTGCGCCACCGTGCCGTAGCTTTGCAGGCTGCCTGCGGGAATATCGAGCAAGGCCTGCCACACTTTGAGCTGGAAGGGTGTGCCTTTGATGTGCAGGGTAACGCGGCCGTGCCGGGTGCGGAAGATGTCGGCGGCTTGGCGGTGGAATGCGGTTTCCTGCCCGATTAGGCGGGCGTTCGGATATTCGGCGCGCAATTCGTTCAGGACGGCGGAAGGGTCGTCTGAAAAACGCATGAAGCAGATGCCTTTGTCTGTTGCTGCTGCCAACAGGTCGCCGAAAGGGCCGGGAATCAGGCTGTAATCGATTTGCAGGCCTGCGCCGCCGTTTTTGTATTCGCCCGGGGTCATTTTTTCGATGCCGACAAATAAGTCGTGCAGCCGCCCCGTGCCGCTCAATCCGCCGCTGTGCGCCGCTTCCGCCACACTTTCGCTGTTTTTCAGGGCTTCTTTGGCACGGCTGATACTGATGTGTTGCAGCATTTTTTCGGACTGATGCCCGCCCATGCGGAAAATTCGCGCTGCAAGTGCTCGGGACTGACATGCACTGCTGCCACCACCTGCGCCAAATCGGGCTGCTCGGCGGCATGGTCGTAAAGGTATTCGATGGCGCGGGCAATGCGGAGGAATTGGCGGGTTTGATTTAAGTTCATAAATTATCCTGTCGTTGTATGGGATAGGATAGCCTGAAAGCCGACAAGAAACGACCCGATTGTTGATGGAAAGATTGTTTGTCTGTCTGAAATTCATCAATAATCGGGTCGTCTTTATATTGCGGCTTCCTTAAACTTGCATCGTCTTTAACCGCATATGTAAGGAACGTTATGTCAAGCTTATTGAATTTGAACAATAAAACCGCCGCCGTTATCGGCGCGTCGTCGGGTATCGGTCGCGCGGTTGCACTGCTGTTGGCGGAGCACGGCGCAAACGTTGTCTTATGCGCCCGCCGTGCCGATAAACTGGAGGAAACCGCAGCCCTGATTCGCTCGCGCGGCGGACGAGCTGTTGCTGTTGCAGGCGACGCGGCGCTGCCTGAAACGCACGAAGCCGTCGTCCGCGCGGCAGAACGAGAGTTCGGTGGCCTAGATATTGCCGTCAACAATGCAGGCATTATCGGTGCATACAAACCTTTGGCCGACATCTCGCCCGACGAATGGCGCGATACGTTGGACGGTAACCTAACCGCTGCCTTTCTCGGCGCGCGCAGCCAAATTCCCCTTATGCTCGCACGCGGTGGTGGCGCGATTGTGTTCACGTCCAGCTTTGTCGGCACCAGTTGTGCCCTGCCTAACAAAACCGCCTACGGCTGCGCCAAAGCCGCACTTGCCGCTCTGGCAAAAGGCATTACCGCCGACTATGCAGCCCAAGGTATCCGCGCCAATGCCCTGCTTCCCGGCGGTACGGATACGGAAATGATGACTACCGACCCGCAGCAGCGGGCATGGGCGGAAGGGCTGCATGCGGTCAAACGCATCGCCCGACCCGAAGAAATTGCCGCCGCGATTTTGTTCCTCGTCAGCCCGATGGGCAGTTTTGTAACGGGTACGGCGTTGTTTGCGGACGGCGGAAATTCGGCGGTGAAGTAAGAGACCGCCTGAAGATTACACGCTTCGGCTCAAATCTGCCAAAAACGCCTGCCGCTGTTCGGCGGTGGATTTGTCCATATTGCCGAAGTTGAGCCAACGGCGTTTGGCGATACCGATGCCTTTGAGCGTGTGTCCCACCATCGCTTTGCCGATGCCGTTGCCGCCAAACCATTTCAGATACCATGTGGGGGCGGTGGACGTGCTGATGACCAGTGCTTCTTTGATGTGGGATAGGTTGCCTTTCAAGCCTGTGGCAGTCGGGATGTAAGCGAGTGTCTTTAGGAAAACTTTGTCTTCAAATCCTTTGACGATGGCGGGCATATCCGCCCACCAGATCGGAAAGATAAAAATCAGACGGTTGGTGGTTTTCAAGAGTTCTTGATAATGTAAGACCAGCGGATCAAGGGCTTTGCCTTGGTTGAACAGGGCAAGCTCTTCTTTGGTGTAGGCGGGATTGAAACCGTCTGCGTATAAGTCGATCAGTTGGTATTTTTCGCCTTTTCCGTCCAACAGTTGCTGCACGCGCCGCAAAATGCCGTAATTGAAGCTTTGATCGTAGGGATGGGCATAAATAATTGTGGTAAATGACATTTTTGTATTCCTAAAAGTCGGTTGCCGAGTGTTCCTATGCTATCAAAAGAATGTCGGTTTGCTCAAATTCGTATAGGGCAGGTAAGACTGAGTGATGGAACTGCCGCCGGAG
>CAUUTP010000019.1:0-25741 GCA_963548155.1 uncultured Eikenella sp. | reverse complement strand
GCTTTTCAGGTAGCCTCTATTGCAACGGGGCTTACAGCTTGCCGCCGCCCACGCCGTTGGCGATTTCGCGCACCGCGCTCACATACAGGCGGCTGTGGTTGTATTGCCAAACGGCGAAGAAATTGTTCAGGCCGATATAGTAATCATACTGGCCGGGCGCGGTTTCCAAGCGAAACAGCAAGGCTTTTTCATGGTCGGCCACTTCCTCCAGCGGCGTTACCCCCATCCGACGCAGCTCGCCAACGGTTTTGTTCAGCGCAGTTTTTTCATCAATCAGCGCCAGCAATTCCGGCGTGGGCACCATCGACACCGGCACCATTACCTTGCCGCCGCGCTGCCAGCCGTGTGCCTTCAGATAGTTGGCCACCGAAGCCGCCACATCCGGCACGCTGCCCCAAATGTTGCGCTGGCCGTCGCCATCGTAATCCACCGCCCATTTGCGGTAGCTCGACGGCATAAACTGCGGCATCCCCATCGCCCCGGCGTAGCTGCCGGTGAAGCTAAACGGATCGCGTCCTTCTTCTTTGGCCATCAGCAGGAATTCATGCAGCTCCTGCTGGAAAAACTCACCACGGCGCGGATAGCCGAACGCCAGCGTGGGCAGCGAATCGGCCAGGCGGAAGCTGCCCATATTGCTGCCGTAATTCGTTTCGATGCCCACAATCGCCACCAACACTTCCGCCGGCACGCCGTATTCGCGCGCTACTTGGTCGAGCACTTGGCGGTATTGCTGGTAGAAGCGGCGGCCGCCGTTGATTTTGCCCGCACCGGCATTGCCGCTGCGGAATTCATACCACGGGCGCGACGTGCCGGGGCGGTTCATGATGTTGACAATATTGCCCTTATACACCGACTGCGCGAAAAACTGCTGCAACTGCCCTTCGCCCATCACGCCCAATCCGGCCTGCTGCCGGATAAAGCGCTGCACCTCGGCATTTTGGCTGAACCCGGTTTCCGACACCGGCAAAGCCGATGCTTCCGGCACCACCTTCTGCCCCTCCGGCACAGGCGGAATCGGCTGCTCGCTGCTGCAGGCGGCCAGCACACACAAAACGGCTAAAGCGGGGGCAAATTTCAATTTCATCATGATTTCCAAGCAAACAAATAATGCATGAAGTGTAGCACAGGCAGCCAACCCGGCGCGAATGCAAAGGCTACCTGAAAACTTTCAGGTAGCCTTTAAAACTTGCCGGCCAGGCAGCTAACGCCTTGCCACCGCGGCCGTGGCGAGATATTGCTGCGCCCCGGCGGCAATGGCGCGGGCGGCTTTTTGGCGGAACTGGCTGCTGGCCAGCATCTGCTCTTCGGTGGGGTTGGAAATGAAGGCAGTTTCCACCAAGATCGACGGAATATCCGGCGCCTTGAGCACAGCAAAGCCGGCCTGATCCACGTGGCCTTTGTGCAGGCGGTTGATTTTGCCCATTTCATCGAGCACCGATTTGCCCAGACGCAGGCTGTCGTTGATGGTGGCGGTTTGCACCAAATCAAACAGTGTGTGGTCCACCTGCCGGTTGCCGCTCACGCGGATGCCGCCGATTTGGTCGGAAGCGTTTTGCGATTGCGCCAACCAGCGGGCGGCGGCGCTGGTGGCCCGGCCCCGGCTTAAGGCATACACGCCGGTGCCGCGCGGCTGCGGCGTGGTAAAGGCATCGGCATGAATCGAAATGAAAATATCGGCTTTGCGGCTGCGCGCCTTGGCCACGCGCACACCCAGCGGGATAAACACGTCTTCGTTGCGCGTCATGTACACCTGATAGCCGAGCCGCTCCATTTCGCGTTTGGCTTCGCGTGCAATCGAAAGCACCACGTCTTTTTCGCGCAAGCCGCTGGGGCCGATGGCGCCGGAATCTTCGCCGCCGTGGCCGGGATCGAGCATCACCACCAGCTTGCGGTTGCCGCGCCGATTGCCGCTAGCATGGTTTTGTACCGGCGGCACGCTGGTGGTTTGCGCCTGCGCGGTGGCGGTGCCGTCTTGGCGGATGCGGCCGTTGGTGTAGTCTTGCAGGAGTGCCATCAGCGGGTCGTTCGCTTCCTGCGCCAGCGCCACGGCCTGGGTGGGATAGAGGTCGATCACCAAGCGGTGTTTGAAATTGGCCACCGGCGTGAGCGCAAACACTTGCGGGTTTACGGCGGTTTTCAAATCCATCACCACGCGGATGGTATCGGGGTTGAATTGTCCCACGCGGATGCCGGCCACATACGGATCGCTGCGGCTGAGCTTCTGCGGCAGGCTCTGCACCACGCTGTCGAGGCTCGCGCCCTGAATGTCCACCACCAGGCGGCGCGGGTTGTCCAGCAGGAAATATTTATGCTGCAGGGGGCGGGTGGATTCGAGCGTGGCGCGGGTGTAGGAAGAGGCCGGCCAAATGCGCACGGCCACAAACTGCGGCGTACCGTGTGCTTCGACCGTGGGCACGATGCTCAGGAGCAGCAGGCCGGCGCCGCTGCTTAGGAAAGTTCGGCGGGTAAGTTTTGCCATAATTTGATAAGTTGCTTGCCGTTTTCAGAATCGGCGGAAAGAGTACAGACACGGCCGCTGCCGCTATTTTGCAGTGCAATGTGCAAATCGGCTGCGGGCACGAAGTCTGCAGCGCGTTGCGGCCATTCGATGAAATGGAGGGCGGGCTCGGCAAACAGTTCGCCCAGCCCGGCATCTTCCCACTCTTCCGGCGCGGCAAAGCGGTATAGATCGAAATGGTTTACCGCCAGGCCGTTTGGCCGGTAGCTTTCCACAATGGCATAGGTGGGGCTTTTCACTGCGCCGGCATGCCCCAGCCGGCGCAAAATGGCGCGCACCAGCGTGGTTTTGCCCGCGCCCAAATCGCCTTCCAGCCACACCACCAGCGGTGCGGCCAAATCGGGCGCAATGCGCTGGCCGAAGGCTTCGGTGGCGGCTTCGCCGTTGAGAAAGAGAGAGAGGGAGTTTTGCATGCGGCGGATTATAACCTGAAATACTGTTGGGAAAGTTTAAGCCGCGCGGCTTTCAGCCAGCCTGTCGGCACTGCTTTGGCAAGTTCTAAGGTAGCCTGAACTGAGGCTACCTGAAAATCGGTTTCGCTCTGCTGCGGGGCACATCACTTCATAAGGTGCTGGCTTACCCAGCATGGAAAATATATGGTTTCAGCCACGGGCTACTCAATTTCCGATTATTTCGTTTTTCAGGTAGCCTCTTCTCCGTTTTCGGCAACCTGCTCGTTCTCCGGCAGGGCATGTTCTGCCTCCCATTGCGCAAACCATGCAGCCACCACGGCACCCACTTCCTCCATGCCCTGTTTTTTCAAGCTGGAAAACAGTTGCACACCCACCGCCTGCCGCTCGGCAAAAGGCTGGAGGGCGCGGCGCACGGCAGCGAGGGTTTTAATCTGCTCGTTTTTGGAAAGTTTGTCGGCTTTCGACAACAAAATATGCACTGGTTTACCAGTGCTGGCGAAAAATTCCAACATTTGTTTGTCCAATTCTTTGAGCGGGTGGCGTGCATCCATCACCAACACCAACCCGATAAGCTGGGCGCGGGTTTGCAGGTAGCCGCCGAGTAGCTGCACCCAATGTGCGCGCACGGCTTCGGGCACTTGGGCATAGCCGTAGCCGGGCAAATCCACCATATAGTGCCCATTAGCCAGGCTGAAGAAGTTGATATGCTGGGTGCGGCCTGGAGTTTTGGAAACATAAGCCAGGCGGGTGTGGGCGGTGAGCGTATTGATGGCGCTTGATTTGCCGGCATTGCTGCGCCCTACGAAGGCAATTTCAGCAGGGGTATCGGGCAGGTCTTTTAAGTGATTAACGGTGGTATAAAATTTAGCGTTTTTAAAAAGCGGCATGGCTGGAACAAAAAGTAAAATTTAGTATAGAATACCACGTTTATAAAAACAGAGTATTGGGCGGCGGCCTCCTGCCCCGCCGATTTGGAGCATATACATGAAACACACTACCTTAACCGGCCTACTGCTGGCCGTTTCCGGCTTCACCTTGGCTGCACCGCCCGCCGCCGACATGAACAACGGCAAGCGGGTGGTTGATACGGTGTGCGCTGCCTGTCACGGTGCAGACGGCAACACCAACATCGCCACCTATCCGCGCCTATCGGCCCAACATCCCGCCTACATCATCCAGCAAACCCTGGCCATTAAAAACGGCGACCGCAACACCGGCGCAGCCGTTACCATGCGCCCGCTGGTACAAAACCTGAGCGACAAAGACATCTCCGATGCTGCCGCCTACCTCACCCGCCAAATCCCGAAATCCGGCGAAAGCAATCCCAAAGAAAATCCGGAATTAGGTGCGCGCATTTTCCGCGGCGGCTTGCCGGCTAAAGGCTTGCCTGCCTGCATGTCGTGCCACGGCCCCGGCGGCGCAGGCATTCCGGGCAACCAAACCCTGAAAGACGGCGCAGTAGCCTACCCGCGCCTGGCCGGCCAACACAAATCTTATGTGGTGGACCAACTGCACTCCTATCAAAGTGGCCAACGCACCAACTCCATTATGGGCGACATTGCCAAACGCATGAGCAACGAAGAAATGGATGCCGTAGGCAACTTTATTCAAGGTTTGCAATAAGCCGTATCATTCCGTCCGGCCGTATTCTGCAATGGATACGGCCGGATTGTTTTGCAGCGGATGGAATTGAAACCCATGCGGCTTTGGCTCGCCTTGCCCTGATTTAAATTTCATCATAGCTAGCCTTTTGCCAATCTGCATAATTTACATTTTTTCACGCAGCCCTAATTTTCCGCTAAGCTTGCCTACCTATAATGCAAGCCATCAACTCAGGCAACACCGGTTGTCGCTTTTACCTCCCCCCAATCTTGAATAAAGGAAAACACCATGAAAAACGCTCTGCTCCTCACCGCCATGTTGGCCGTATCCGCCACCGCTTCCGCCGGCTTCTCCGAAAATGGCCAAGCACCTGGCTACCAAAACAGTGTAACCCGCGTTTCTGCCCTGCGCAGCGTACCGGACGACAGCTATGTTACCTTAGAAGGCTACATCGAACGCCAAGTGCGCCACGAACACTACATCTTCCGCGATGCCAGCGGCCGCATCGAAGTGGAAATCGACGACGACGTATGGCGCGGCCTGAACGTTACCCCGCGCGACAAAGTGCGCCTCGAAGCCGAAATCGACCAAGAATGGCGCCGCACCGAAGTAGACGTAAAATCCGTTACCCGTATCCAGTAAGCAAAGAGGCTACCTGAAAACGAAGCTTCAACGCAGTTTAAACGAAGTACATTTCTGCAAAGCCAAAATGCCCGCTTCAACAGAATGGCAACGGGCATATTAAGTTTCGTTCGAACTGCCGACATATTTTTCAGGTAGCCTGTTCCGTTTTCCCCAATCCCCAAACTGTGAAAGGAAAGCCGATGTCAGCACGCAAACCCTCCCTCCTATTGCTGGCCGCCACCATCATGGCCGTTTCCCTGCCCGCCCTGGCCGACCACAACGATTACGATGACGACGATCATTACCACCGCTACTCGCAAGAGCATCGGGTACGCCGCGGCCACCAGCCCGGCCGCTATCGGCAGGCAGGCTATATTTCGAGCACCCGTGCCGCCAACATCGCCGCCCGCCACACCCGCGCCCGCGTAACCGACGTGGACCTCACCACCTGGCGCGGCCGCCGCGTGTATGAAGTGGATTTAGACGGTCGGCGCGGCGATTATGAAGTGATTGTAGACGCCCGCAGCGGCCGCATCCTTTCTTCCAAATTCGATCCCGACGATTAAACCGCTTGCCTATCCAACGTATAAAGGCTACCTGAAAACGCGCAACACAAGTTTTCAGGTAGCCTTTATTTCCGCCCAAGCAAGGGCAAGATCGCACTTACTCAATCCGATAATGCAACATGCGGCTGCTTTCGCGGATAACGCGCACCAGGCGCATAATCAGGCTGGAAACGAAACCGATTCGTTTCCATTCGGCAGGGAAATCGCCCACGATATAGCGGTTGGAAATGAAATGCAGGTTGTCTGCCCATTGCTCTGGCTCACGCACATTGTCGCAAAAGGATTCAAAGCGGGCGCTAACGTGCTTCATGGCATCGTGGCGGGCAGAGTTTTTCACTGTCCAGCTGTTGCACATATCGAAGGCGATTTCACTGCCGTGGAAACGGGCAGCTAGGTTTTGGAATAATGTGCGTACCATTTCATTGGAAAAATACATCAGCACGCCTTCAATCACGAACAGGAATTGGGCATCGGGGTGGCGGGCATGCAACTCGTCCATCCACTCGGTGTCGAAGGCAGAGGCGGCAATCAGGGTTTCGTTGCTTTGCGGCGGCAAAATGGCGCGCCGCCATTGAATCACGTCTTCCAAATCGAGCTGATAAAACGGCACACCGTCTGCTTCGCTACCGATGCGTTCGCAGCGGCTGTCCAGCCCGCAGCCCAGGATGACCACCACAGGATTGCTTTGGCGGCGGATGAAATCGGCGGTGAGCTGGTCGAAATAGCGGGCTCGGATGGCTGTACCGATGAGGGTGGGCTTGGCGCGGTCGAACTTGGCAAAATCATAGTCGATCTGCGGCACCAGCCGGCAAGCAGCGGGATCGATAAGGATGGGGTTGGCCTGCTGGGAGGCACGGTATTTCATATAGAGAGGAATCAGCAGGGTTTCGCTGATGGCGTTTTCGATTTTAATCATGGCTTTCTCCTGTTAACTATTTGTTTGCACACCAGAAACAAACCAAATAAGAGGCCACCTGAAAGAATTTCTCAAAGCTCAAACGAGGCTTTCGTGAAGTAAAAACAGAGGCTACCTGAAAATAATTATCAGGTAGCCTCATTATACGCCTATCGCCAATGCCCTGGCTTCTCCCTGCGGAATAAGCCAATCACAAAATAAAAACAATCACTTAAGAGAATTACTTTAAACACGCATCAGCCATAGCGCTTCTGAAATTCACGCATAAATTCAATCAGCGCTTCTACCCCTTGCAAGGGCATGGCGTTGTAGATGCTGGCACGCATGCCGCCCATGCTCTTGTAGCCGCCCAGCAGGCGCAGGCCGCGGGTGGTGGATTCTTGAACGAAGAGTTCGTCCAATTCCTTGTTGCCGGTGGTGAAGATCACGTTCATTTTGGAGCGGGCGGCAGATGCAACACGGTTACGGTAGAAGCCGCCGCTGTTGTCGATGGCGGCATACAGTGTTTTGGCTTTGAGGGTGTTGATGGTTTCCATCTGCCCTACCCCGCCCTGCGACTGCAGCCAGCGGAATACGAGGCCGGAAATGTAGATGGGATAGGTGGCGGGGGTGTTATACATGCCTTGGCGCTCGATGTGCGAACGATAGTTCCACACATCAGGCACGCGGCTGGAACAGCGATCGAGCAGATCTTCACGAATGATGATGATGGTGGTGCCGGAAGGACCGATATTTTTCTGTGCGCCTGCATAAATCACGCCGAAATCGGCCACATTGATGCGGCGGGAAAGAATCTCGCTCGACATATCGCACACCAAGGGTGGCATGTCCACGCCCAGTTTGGGCACTTCATGATATTGCAGGCCGTGCACGGTTTCGTTAATCACAAAATGCACGAAAGCGGAGCTCGGATCGATATCCCAAGACGCAACCGGCGGCAGGTCGGTGTAATCAAACTGCTCGCCGCCATGCGCGGCCAGATGGATGTTTACATCCGACAATTTGCCCATTTCCTGATGGGCGATGCGGCTCCAGTTGCCGCTCACCACCGAATCGACGCGCTTAAAGCCGTTGCTCAGATTCATCACGGTCATGTTGAACTGTGCGCTGGCGCCACCCTGCAAAAACAAAACTTTATAGTTATCGGGAATATTCAAGAGCTGGCGCAAATCCTGCTCGGCATGATAGAGGATGCTCATGAACACATCGGAGCGGTGGCTCATGGTCATCACGGAAAAGCCCGTGCCGTTGTAGTCAAACATTTCGCTTTGCGCGGTACGCAATACGGATTCGGGCAGCACGGCCGGGCCGGCGGAGAAGTTGTAAATCGGGGTATCCACAGTAAAAACTCGATTGAAATTGCGGCAGGATGCCTTAATGGGTGGGGATTCTATCGTTTGCAAACCTGTTGCAGCAAGGATTTTCGCCATTTCCCACCAAACGGCAGAGCAGTGAAAAACTATTTATTAACTACAATTTCCAAACAAGAAAAGTGATTTCCACCGTTTATCCATAGAAAACAGAATTTATCTCCAGCAATTCAATAGCAGCAAGTGAATCCCACCCTGTCGTTATTTTGGTCTTCGGTATGTGTTGTAGTGGCTGGTTTCAGGTAGCCTGTGCAGCAAAAGGCTACCTGAAAACCCATTTGCGCTTTCAAACAGCCTTTCATATAGTGGATTAAATTTAAATCAGGACAAGGCGGCGAGCCGCAGACAGTACACACGTTACGGCAAGGCGAACCAACGCTGTACTGGTTTTTGTTAATTCACTATAAATATTTTCAGGTAGCCTGCTTGGTATACAGGCTACCTGAAAATTCACAGCGGGCTTTAAGCCGACCAAACAAACATCAAATCTTCAAAATCCGCTCGCCGCGCCCGATGCCGGCGGCGCCGGTGCGCACGGTTTCTAGAATCAAGCCTTTGGGCACGGTTTCGAGGAAGCTGTCGAGCTTATCGCTGGTGCCGGTGATTTCGATCACATAGCTCTTATCGGTTACGTCCACCACCTGGCCTCGGTAAATATCGGTGAGCCGCAGGAGCTCGTCGCGGTCTTTGCCCAAGGCGCGTACTTTTACCAGCATCAGCTCGCGCTCCACATGGCGGCAATTGTTGAAGTCGATTACTTTCACCACTTCCACCAGCTTGTTGAGCTGCTTGGTAATCTGCTCAAGCACTTGGTCGTTACCGCGGGTAACGATGGTCATGCGCGAGAGGGTCGGGTCTTCGGTAGGGGCTACGGAAAGCGCGTCGATGTTATAGCCGCGCGCGGAAAAGAGGCCGACCACGCGGCTCATGGCGCCGGATTCGTTTTCCATCAGGATGGATAAAATGTGTCGCATCATGGCACGCTCCTTGTGTCGTAGTGGCGGTCGGTTACTTCGTTTACATCGGAATCGGCTTTGCGCTCGCGCATATGCGGCGGCAACACCATCTCGTCCAAACCTTTGCCGTTGCCCACCATGGGGAAGACATTTTGTTTGCGATCCACCACGAAATCCATAAACACCAGCCTGTCTTTCAGCGCGAGGGCTTCGCGCAGCGCGCCTTCCACGTCGGCCGGTTTTTCAATGCGCATGCCCACATGGCCGTAGGCTTCGGCCAGTTTCACAAAGTCGGGCAACGTGTCGAAATAGGTTTCGGCTTCGCGGTTGCTGTAATACAGCTCCTGCCATTGGCGCACCATGCCAAGGTAGCCGTTGTTTAGGCAGATGATTTTCACCGGCAGGTTGTATTGTTTGCAGGTAGCCAGCTCTTGGATGTTCATCTGCACCGAGCCTTCGCCGGTAATGCAGCAAATATCGCGGTCTGGCGCGGCAAGATACGCGCCCATGGCATAGGGCAAACCCACGCCCATGGTGCCCAGGCCGCCAGAATTGAGCCACTGCCGCGGCTGGGAGAAGGGGTAATACTGCGCGGCAAACATTTGGTGCTGCCCCACGTCGGTGGTAACGATGGCATTGCCTTGGGTTACTTCGGCCAGGGTGCGTATCACCTGCTGCGGCAGGATAACGTCTTCGCGCGGCTCAAGGTAGAGGCAGTCGCGGCTGCGCCAAGCTTCGATGCGTTGCCACCATTTTTCCAGATTGGCCGGATTAAACTGCAATTCCTGCTTGCGCCACAAGCCGATCATTTCCTCCAACACATTTTTCACGTCGCCCACAATCGGCACGTCGGCCTTCACGCGCTTGGCGATACTGGAAGGATCGATATCGATGTGGATGATTTTTCTCGGCTGTTCCAGGAATTTGGCCGGCACGGAAATCACGCGGTCGTCAAAACGCGCGCCCACGGCCAAAATCACATCGGCATTGTGCATGGCCAAGTTGGCCTCGTATGTGCCGTGCATACCGAGCATGCCGAGGAAGCGGCGGTCGGAAGCGGGATAGCCGCCCAAACCCATCAGCGTGCCGGTGCAGGGGATATTCAGAAGCTGTACCAATTCGGTGAGCTGTTTGGCCGCATTACCCAAAATCACGCCGCCGCCAAAATACACCAGCGGGCGTTTGGCCGCCGCCAGCATCTGCACCGCCTTTTTAATCTGGCCGATGTGGCCGTGCGTAACCGGCTGGTAGGAACGGATAAAAATATCTTCCTGCGGATAGCTGAACTTAGAAAGCGCCTGCGTAGCATCTTTGGTGATATCCACCACCACCGGGCCGGGGCGGCCGCTCTGCGCAATTTGAAACGCCTTTTTGATGGTGGGCGCGATTTCGTCCACCTCGGTAACCAGGAAATTGTGCTTCACGCACGGGCGGGAAATGCCCACCATATCAATTTCCTGAAACGCATCCGAGCCCACCGCGGGCGAAGGCACCTGGCCTGAAATCACCACCAGCGGAATGGAATCGCTATAGGCCGTGGCAATGCCGGTGATGGCGTTGGTGGCGCCCGGGCCGGAAGTAACCAGCGCCACGCCCACCTTGCCGCTCACGCGCGCATAGGCATCGGCGGCATGCACCGCAGCCTGCTCGTGGCGCACCAGAATATGCTCGAATTTGTGGAGTTGGTAGAGAGCGTCGTAGATTTCCAAAACCGCGCCACCGGGATAACCGAACACGTATTCCACGTTTTCGGCCTTAAGACTTTGCACCAATATTTGTGCGCCTGATAATTGCATCAAACCTCTCCTTTTATGCACATCAGCCGACAGTCGGCGGCAGCTTTACCTCGGCATGGTAATGCGCTGGCTGAAGCCGGGCGGATTTAAGGTACGCAAAACGGCAACAACCGGTAACAGTCTGCACGCCGCACCCATCGAAAGAGATGCGGGGTTTATGTAAAAAAAGGAAAATCAAGATACCGCAGCACGGCATAAAAAACAAGAGCAGGCGGGAAAAATACTGCATCAGAAGCATGATTAACTAACTAACGCCGAGCAATCACTAAGAAAATGCCACTTCACTTAAAAAAGCGGAAATAAGCTATCGAATAATATCTGCAGGCGGCTATGCTGTAAAACAAAGGCTACCTGAAAACAGCAACACGGGATTTCAGGTAGCCTTTTCCTATCCATCTAAACCGCAACACAACTACACCTCAACCCGCTTGCCAATATCTTTAAGCTTAGCGTACTGCTCCAAAAGCTGCGGACTATCGTCCAAACTCATGGCAAAGTTCCACAGATAAGTGGTTACGGAATAAACGTGCCCCGCGCTACCGTAACCTTGGAGGATAAGCAGCAACAATGCCGTACCGAACAGGAAGCTCAGCGCCAGCCCTATAGCCAGGAAGCTGGCAGCTTCACGATTGGAAATCAGAATCCGCAGGCGGGCGGAGAAGGAATAATGTCTCGACAAAATACGCTCGCTCGCCGTACCCACCAAATCCACTTCCTTTTCCAAGCGATTATTCAGGCGGTGGTAGAGCCGGTCGTTCACGGCAGCAAAACGCGGCACCAACAGAGCAAACACCGCCGCCACCAACAGTGCCGCAGCGCCCACCCAAAACTCAATCACCAGCAGCATCACCACCGAGCCAACGGCGGAAAACACTGAAGTAGTAAACAAGGGGAGGTGCAACTCGAAAAAATCCACAAACTCACGGGAAAGAGCTACACGGGCAGCGGTTTCCGAATGGCTGCTCCCACTTTCGCGCTGGCGCAGAATTACTGGCACGGCTATTTCGGCATAGATTTTGGCAAAGACTCGAGTATCCACACTGCGGCGTGCCGCTGACACGCTGTAAATCACAATCATCAACAGCGCATAACCTGCCGCGCCCCAAAAGCTACCGGACACCACCTGGTTGATGGCGAAGCCGGCAAACAACGGATAAGTATTGATAAGCAGGTTTTCCGCTGCCACCAGAGAGAACGTTCCGATGAGACGGCGGCGATTTTGAGCAGCGATGGCTTTGAGGGTTTGGAAGGCTGATGGGGAGGGCATGATGTGGTGTGTTTGGAAGATTTTTGAGATAACCAGCTTGTTTTTCAGGTAGCCTTTTGGCAGCGGCCCATATTATACAAAACAGGCCACCTAAAACCGGAACATTAGATTTTCAGGTAGCCTGTTGCCTGGAATGGAAGAATAGGCTATTCCCCCCTCAAAAAACAGATCGCGGTACACCGCATAAGGTAGGATAAACAGCACCGGCAGGCAGACCAGCACGGCAACGGCCAGCACCACCAGGGCGGCTTTACCCAATGCCGGCGCGAGCGAACCCAAGAAACCTGTTAAAACCGCACCGCTCAATATCACGCCGAGGAAGGCCAAAAACATAAGCAGCGAACACCAAAACGCACCGCCGATGTTGCGGAGAAAGCCTTTCAGGCTCAGGCCGATGGTGCGGAACAGCTTTTCATCTTGCAGGATAATCAGCGTGGGCGCGAGGAAAGTAAGAGACAAATAAACAATGGCGAAAACCAAATTCATGGCCTTCAGGCTGTTTGGCATCCCTTCCTGCACATTGTCCAAATATGCTTGCAACACATCACTGCCGAATACAAAGTAAACGATTGCGCCGTACAGCAAGGTTAGGGCAAAAGTAAACAGCCCCACACCCAACAGGCTCAAAACCCGCTCCCGAAAGCCGGTAGAAAAATATCGCCGATACTGAAATTACCATACTGCTCGGTGTCTTGCGCCGCATAGGCCACACCGGCCAACAGGAAGGTCATCAGCAGCGGCTGCAACAGCGGACCGGCGATAGGGATAAGTGCAATAACAACGTTGGCAAGCAGAATCAGCAGCATCGCGCCTATCCATTTGCCCAGCCGCTGCTTAAACAAACTCCAGGCGTCACGCAGCCAGCCCATCGCCCGCCCCATACCCACGGCCTGCGGTTCGCCCAAATAGCCGTCAGTTTCGACTTCACGGGCCTGTTCCGCCAAAGGAGTGCGTGGCGGAGCATAGCGGTTTAGATTTGGTTCATCCATGGTTTCTCTTTATTCTTGGTTAAATAGGAGGGCGTATTTTAGCGAACCGCAAGCAAACGGCAGGAAAACTATAGTGGATTAAATTTAAATCAGGACAAGGCGGCGAGCCGCAGACAGTACAAATAGTACGGCAAGGCGAGCCAACGCTGTACTGGTTTAAATTTAATTCACTATACACCGCATTGGGTAAGATGTTGTGGCTAGAAACACACGGCAGCCTTATCAATTAAAGAGGTTACCTGAAATTCCAACCCCGCAAAAACGTCTTCCTGTGGAAGCTTCGCTTTAGCTTCGCAGAAACTCACTTCGTTCGTTTTAACTGCGTTGAAGCTTCGCTTTCAGGTAGCCTTTGCCCGTTCACACGCCCAAATAGCCTTCGCGGCTGGCCAGCCAGCGTGCCAGGTGTTTTTCCACAATATCGGGGTGGTGGGCGATGAGTTCTGGAGCGAGCTGGCGGGCGGCTTCCAAGAGGGGCAGGTCTTGCTCCAAATCGGCGAAACGCAGCATGGGCAGGCCGCTTTGGCGGGCGCCGAGAAATTCGCCGGGGCCGCGGATGTTGAGGTCTTGACGGGCGATTTCAAAGCCGTCGGTGTTTTCGTAGATCACTTTGAGGCGGGCTTTGGCGGTGTCGCCCAAGGGCTCGGCAAACAGCAGCACGCAGCTGGATACCGCGGCGCCGCGCCCTACCCGGCCGCGCAATTGGTGCAGCTGGGAAAGCCCCATGCGCTCGGCGTGTTCGATCACCATCAGGGCGGCGTTGGGCACGTCCACCCCCACTTCGATCACGGTGGTGGCCACCAGCACATGGATGCGCCCGGCGGCAAATTCGGCCATCACGGCGGCTTTCTCCGTGCTTTTCATGCGGCCGTGCACCAGGCCGACGGTGAGCTCGGGCAGGGCGGCCTGCAGCTCGGCGAGCGTATCGGTGGCGGTTTGCAACTGCAGCACTTCGCTCTCTTCAATCAGCGGGCACACCCAATAGGCCTGCTGCCCTTTTTTACAGGTAGCCAGCACAAAGCCTTCCACTTCGCGGCGGCGGATGTTGTTGACCAAGCGGGTCTTAATCGGCGTGCGGCCGGGCGGCAGCTCGTCGATAACGGAAACATCGAGGTCGGCAAAGAAGCTCATGGCCAGCGTGCGCGGAATGGGGGTGGCGGACATCATCAGCTGGTGCACGTCGCGGCCTTTGTTTTTCAGGGCGAGGCGCTGCGCCACGCCGAAGCGGTGCTGCTCGTCCACAATCACCAAGCCGAGGTTTTGGAAAGATACATCGTCTTGAAACAGGGCGTGCGTGCCCACGGCCAAGCGAATACGGCCGTCGGCCAGCGCGGCTTTGGCTTGGTCTTTTTCTTTCTTTTTGAGGCTACCTGAAAGCCAGGCCACGCTGATGCCCAGCGGCTCGAGCCATTGGCGGAATTTGATGTGGTGCTGCTCGGCGAGGATTTCGGTGGGTGCCATCACGGCCACTTGTGCGCCTGCTTCGATGGCCGCCAGCGCAGAAAGCGCGGCCACGATGGTTTTGCCGCTGCCCACATCGCCCTGCAGCAGGCGGTGCATCGGGTGCTGCTGCGCCAAATCTTGGCGGATTTCGGCCAGCACGCGATCTTGAGCGGCGGTGAGGGCGAAAGGCAGGCTCTGCACCAGCGGTTTGGCGAGGCTGCCGTCGCCCACCAGCGGCATGGCCTGCCCGCTGAGTCGATGTGCACGAGCCAGGCGCATGGAAAGCTGCTGGGCGAGCAGTTCGTCAAATTTCAGCCGCTGCCAGGCAGGCAGGCTGCCGTCCGACAATTGGCCGATACTGTATTCGGGCGGCGGCGCGTGCAGAAGGTGCAGGCTTTCGGCCAGCGGCGGCAGCTTGAGCTGGGCAAGCAGGCTTTCAGGTAGCGTGTCGGCCAAATCGGTTTGAACGAGGGCTTGCCGGATAATGCGGCGCAGCGTGGGCTGGCCGAGGCCGGACACGGTGGGATACACGGGAGTGAGGCTCTCGGCCAGGCTTTGGCTTGCCGCATCGCGGATTTTGGGATGCACCATTTCGTCGCCGAAAAAGCCGTGGCGGATTTCGCCGATGGCGCGGATGCGTTTGCCTACGGCGAGCTGTTTTTGCTGGCTGGGGTAGAAATGGATAAAGCGCAGGTGCAGCACGCTACCGGATTGGTCGCGGATTTGGGCAATCAGCTGGCGGCGCGGGCGGAACTGGATTTCCTGATGCGCCACTTCGCCTTCCACTTGGCAGGATACGCCCACGGGCGCGTCTTTGATGGGGGTGAGGTGGGTTTCGTCTTCGTAGCGCAGGGGCAGGTGCAGCACGGCATCCCACAGGCTGCGGATATGCAGCTTGGCGAGCTTGCCGGCGGTGGCGTCGGTGAGCTTGAGTTGTTGTTTGAAATCGGCGCTCATGGATAAGGCTACCTGAAAACGAACGAAGTGAGTTTCTGCGAAGCTAAAGCGTGGGTTTGTGCGGAGTAGAAAGATGGCGGGATTGTACTGGAGCAGATGTTTTTCAGGTAGCCTTCATCAGGCTACCTGAAAATATTGGCCGCGCTTGAATGCCCTATTCCGCAGCCTCTTCTTCTGCCACCTCTTCTTCTGCCGTTGTGCCGGAAACACCCAACTCCGGCAACACCAATTCGCCCAATTCGGCTAGGGGCGGCAGGGATTCGAGGGTGTCGATTTGCAAATCGGTGAGGAAGGTTTTGGTGGTGGCCCACAAGCTTGGGCGGCCGATGGTGTCGCGCTTGCCCACGCTTTCTATCCAGCCGCGTTCCTGCAGGGTTTGCATCACGTTTTGCGACACCGCCACGCCGCGGATGGCTTCGATATCGCCGCGCGTAACCGGCTGGCGGTAGGCGATGATGGCCAAGGTTTCCATCACCGCGCGAGAGTAGCGCGGCGTGCTCTGTTCTTCCAGGTTGCCGAGCCGCTCGAAGGCGGCAGAGGCTACCTGAAACCGCCAGCCCTCATGGGTGCGCACCAGCTGCAACGCCCTGCCCTGCCAGCGTTGTTGCAGGGCTTCGAGCACGTCTTCGAGCTTATCGGCAGAAAGCGGCGGCTCGCACAAGTCGCGCAGGTGGCGTTCGGGCAGCGGCTCGGGCTGGGTGAGCAACGCGGCTTCGATCAGGCTTTCGGGGGAAAGGGTGTGCGGCATGGGTGGGGTGATGTGTGTTGGGCGGGTTTGGCAAAACGTTGGGTATGAATGCCGGGCTGCTTTTTTCAGGTAGCCCGTTTCCATTCCTTACGGATTGCGTTGATGGCTTTATCGTCAAATCTCCAGAGGAAAATGTCTTCGGCTTTGTCTTTGGGCTGATCCTGGCGCAGAAGGTATTCGGCAGCTTCGCGCACGGCTTTGGCTTTGTCATGGAGCAGCGGCTTAACTTTTTCCACATCAAATTCATACAGGAATAACAATCCGTACAGCGCCGCGTAACGGAATGCGGCTTTTTTGTGCGTCAGGGCTTGGTAGAAGGCTTCGCGACAACGCAAATCAGGCAAGTGCCAGTCGCAAACAGATCTAAGGGCATAAAGTATTTCCAAATGCAGCTTTTCGCCGGGCTGATGCGCCAGTACGGCCAACAACAGGCTGATAAGGTACGGGTGGGCAAGATAGCTGTCGGCACGGCGGCGGGTTTGGCTGCGGGCTTCGGATTCGATACGTTTGACGGCGCGGATTTTTTCTTCTTCCGTGCCATTCTCCAGCGCGGCTATATAGCCTGCATGGGCAGGCGACAGGGCGGGAAACGGTACGTTATCGAGAAATTCCTGCTGTTTGGTCTGGTCAAGGCGCAGGATGAAGCCGCGCAGCAGCAGATTATCTGCACGTTCGACGGAGATTTTGGGCTTGGCGGCGGCAGGGGCGGTGTGCTGGCTTTCTTCGCCGCTGATTTTGCGCAGGGCTTGGCACAGGCGCAGCAAACTTTCGCGGTTGGCGGAATAGGCACAAAACATACCAGCTTCGGAATCGAAGTGCAGCTCTTTAATTTGATGCTGCTTGGCAAGTTTTTTGGCGAGCTGTTGCAGGCCATAGCCCGCGCAACCTTTATCACCAAAATAGCTGTCAAAATAGTGGAAATCAGAGGTGATAACGGTGTCGTAGTCAGTTTGCTGCTCTTCACGGCTAATGAAGCGGCAGGGGAAGAAAGGGTTGCTCATGTTTCAGGTAGCCTTCAACTTATTGATTACTCTTGATACACATAGTTGGCCCGTTTGATGTGGCACAGCAGCTCGTAGGAAATCGTCCCGGCGGATTGGGCCACGGTGGCTACAGAAACGGCGTCGCCCCACAACTCCACTTCGCTGCCCACGCCTTGGTGGTGGTCGAGCTCGACGGCGAGCATATCCATGCTCACGCGACCGATAAGGCGGCTGGGTTGGCCGTTTACGGTAAGCGGGCAGCCGTTTTGTGCGGTGCGGGGGTAGCCGTCGGCATAACCGCAGGCGGCAATGCCGATGCGGGTGGAGCGTTCGGTGATGAAGGATGCGCCGTAGCCGACGGGCTCTCCGGGCTGGAGGGTGCGTTCGGCAAAGATGCGGCTGGTAAGGCGCATCACGGGTTTGAGCTCGGGGCAGGCTCCCGGAAAGGGCTCGATGCCGTAGAGGGCAATGCCGGCTCGCCCCCAGTCGCGGCGGGCGGCGGGGTGGGCAATGATGGCGGCAGAATTGGCGAGGCTCTGTGCTCCGGAAAGGCCGGCCACGGCGGTGTCGAAGGCGGCCAGCTGGGCGGCGGTCATCGCTTGTTCCGGCTCGTCGGCGCGGGCGAAGTGAGTCATGTTCACAATGTGCGCCACCTGCGGGCTTTGGCGCAGGGCTTGGTGGGCGGGGGCGAAGTTTTGCGGGAAGAAACCCGCGCGGTGCATGCCGGAATCCATTTTCAGCCAAACGGTTACCGGCTCGCGCCAGCGGTGCGCCAGCAGGCTTTCGAGCTGCCATTGGCTTTGTACGCCCGGCCACAGGCGGTATTCGTCCACCGCGGCGTATTCGGCGGGCTCAAACACGCCTTCGAGCATCACGATAGGCGCGCTGATGCCGGCTTTGCGCAGTTCGATGCCCTCATCCAACGTGGCCACGGCGAAACCGTCGGCCAAATCGGCCAGCGCACGGGCGCAGCGCACGGCACCGTGGCCGTAGGCATCGGCTTTCACCACGGCGAGCATTTTATTGCCGTGCAGGCGTTTGAGCAGTTGGTAGTTGTGGCGCAGGTGGCTGAGGCGGATGGTGGCGGTAAGCGGGCGCATGGCGGGTCTCTATTCTCTATCGGTTAGGGTTGGTATGGGTTTCAGGTAGCCTTTAAAGGCTACCTGAAAAATAAATACGGCATTGATGGCCTGCAACAGCAAATTGGTCGAACTTGAGGCTACCTGAAACTTTCAGGTAGCCTGTAAATTGGCCGCAAAGGATAGGCCAATCATCCCATGCGGCCAATCTGCCTACTGCATCCGAATGGAAATAAAGCTGTTTTGATGCAGCTGCTGGAGCAGGCTCTGCATGGCAGCTTGGGTTTTCTGCTCGGCGATGGCATCGTGCACACCGGCGCGGATGCGGGCATCGGGCGTATTTGGCGTGCGGGCTTCCACCAGGCGGATCACGTGCCAGCCAAACTGGGTATGTACCGGCGCGCTCACCTGGCCGGGTTTCAAGCCGCGCATGGCACGTTCGAACTCGGGCACGGTTTCGCCTTCGGAGAGCCAGCCCAAATCGCCGCCGTTGGCAGCACTGCTGTCTTGCGAATACTGGCGCGCCAAGGCGGAAAAATCGGCGCCGCGTTGGGCATTTTGCGCCAAGCGTTGCGCCAGCCGCTGGGCACGTTCGCCTTGGCTGGCAATCAGGATGTGCTGGGCATGATATTGGGTTTTGGGCGTGGCCTGCGGAAGGGCGATGCCTTGGGCACGGGCGCGGGCGATAGCGGCATTGATTTCGTCTTCGCTCACTTTAGCCTCACTGGCAGTCTGCCCCTGCTGCACGCGTTGGGCAATCATGCTGTCGCGCACTTGGCGGCGCAGGGCGGTTTTGTCGATGCCGAAGCGGGCTTGGGCAGCTTCAAACTGAGCCACGCTTTGGCGGCGGGAAGCGGCAATACGGGCAATTTCGGCTTCCACTTCGGCATCCGGCACTTGGATATTGTTGCGTCGGCCGGCCTGCACCAAAAGTGATTGGTTCACCAGCTGCATCAGGGTTTGCCGCTGCAATTCCTGCTCGGACACTTGCGTGCCGCGCGGCATTTGGCTGCGGGTGTGGGCCACGGCCTGATCAAGCTCGCGCTGGGTGATGACTTCACTCTCCACCACGGCCACGATGTTGTCCACCGACCGCACGGTGTTGGCCGAGGCTACCTGAAAAGCCAGGCTCATGCCCAGCGCCAAAACCAAAGTTTTCATTTTCATTTACGCATTACCTCATCAATGTTGGTGTAGCCAGGAATCGACTGGCGGATTTGTTCAAAAGGATTGTTGCCCAAGCTGCTTAAATCACGCAGGCGCAGCTGGAGGAAGAAGGCGTTTTTTCTGGAGTTCACGCCGTTTACATAATGCTGACCGACGGCACTCAAGCTCCAGCAGCCGCAGCCGCTGATGTATTCCATGCCCAAAAGGTGTTCCACTGGCTTATGCTCGCTGAAGGAATAGCTGTGGCGGCCCACTAGGTAAAGATTGCGGCTCACCGGCCATTGGAAATACACATCGGCCCGGCGTACTTTGCCATATACGTCGTCGTAGATTTCGCCGTAGCGGCGATATTGATAGCGCGCACCCACGGTTTTGCCGGGCTCAGGGCTGTAACGCAGGCCAAGATGATATTTGGCCGCGGCATTTTGGCTGGTGTCGTAGTGCACTTCGCTGTTCAGCCAGATATTGTCGGTGACCCGGCCGTCGGCAAAGGCCAACAAATCGGAATGGCCACTGCGCCGCTGCACACGGCTGCCGTCGAGCAATACGTCGTCACGAGTGAAATACAGGCGCTGGCCAAGGCCGGCAGAGAAACGTTCTGCGCCGTTTCGGGCATCATACAGGCGGGTTTGCACCGCCATGGTGAGGAAGTTGGCGGCGTTGATACGGTCGTGACCGGAGAAGCGGTTTTCTCGGAACAGCTGGCTGTAGTTGAAACTGTTTTCGGCAGTATCAAACAGCGGAATGTCGTTTTGCTGCTTGGTTGGGATGTAGGTGTAGAACAGGCGCGGCTCTAAGGTTTGCACATAATCACGCCCCTGCCAGCTGGCCGGCCGCTCAAACACCATACCGCTATCCACACTGAAGGTGGGCAATATGCGGCTGAAATTGCGTGCCTGTGCGCCGTTATGGCTGTCTAGGTTGTAATAAGTGGCGTGCAAGCCGAGCTTGGGTCGGACATAGCCCCAGCTGCGGTTGAATTCCGCGCTCACGCTGGGGTTGAGCACCAAACGGCTACCTTCCTGTTTGCTATCGTGGCGGAAGTTGCTGTATTGGCCAAACATTTGGAAGTTGACGATACCGAAGCGCTTCTGCCATTGGCTGCTTAGGCGCGGCAACAGTGAATAAGGTTGGTCGCCTTTGTAGCCGTCGGCATTGGCCAGGGTTTGGTATTTCTGCACGGTGGCGTAGCTGTCAAAGCGGCCGGTCCACAATTCAGTTTGGTGGCGCAACCACAGCTGGCGGTTGAGGTTGACATTGGTGGCAATGTCGGTGCGGTTGTAGAAATCGCGGTAGTAATCGTCGTCGGATACTTGGTGGAAATCCACACCGCCGCTAAGGGTACGGCTGAATTGGTGTTGGTGGTCCCAATCGATTTTGCTGCGGGTATCGTGCTGGCTGAGTTGGTCTGCGGGCAACACGGCCAAGCTGATGTCGCCCTGATATTTGGGCTGCAGATAACGGAACTGACCGGCCAGCTGCAGACCACGGCGGCTATAAAGCTTGGGCGTAAGCGTGAAGTCGTAGTTCGGGGCGAGGTTGAAATAATAGGGGGCAGTGATTTCCACACCGTCGGAACCGGCTTTAAAGGTGGGCACTAAAAAGCCACTTTTTCGGTTGCCATTGAGCGGAAAATCAATCCACGGCGTGTAAAACAGCGGCACACCGCCCACCACTAGCGAGGCATTGCGCGCCACGCCGACATTGCGGCCGTAGTCCGCTTCAATGCTTTTGGCACGGATATACCAGCTTTCGTCGCCCGGATTGCAGGTGTTGAAGCGGCCGTTTTCTAGGCGGTAACGGTTTTCTCCATCCATCCGCAGAGTTTGGCTGGTGCCCTGCAGGCGGCGGCCGCTGCTGCTTTCGGCTTCAAAGCGGGCATTGGTGGCCTCGCCCTGGCGAGTGTCCATCTTATAACGCAGGTTCTCGCCGCTCACGCGCCCGCTGCCCTGCTCCAGCGTAAAGCGGTTGCCGGCCTGCACGGTATCTTGCGGCTGATTGTAGTCAATCCATTGTGCGTTGAGCACCTGGTTGCCACGCTCCACCACCACATCACCCTCGGCGCGCACGCGCACGTCGCTCTGGCCGATCACACGGTCGGCATTCACACGGGTAGCCCCTTCGGCCAACGTGCCTTCGCCGCTGGTTTTCACCGGCGCAATCATTTGTTTGGGCGCGTTCGGCCGGTGGCAGACTGCGCCGCCCTCCGCCGCCAGCGACAGAGGCTCGGCCTGCAGCAGGGCTGGCAGGCTCAAACCGGTCAGCACAGCGGCTGCCATCGGGCTCAATCGGAAAAAGCAAGACAAAGAATCACCCCAATTTTTTACAGCGGGTTTAAAATGGCGCATATTTTAACCCGAAAAACATCATGGAACGAGAAAAAGAATTGCAAAACTGGCTGCAGAAACGTTATCCGCAGCGGGATTTCACCCTTTCCTTCGCCGCAGCGGATGCCGATTTCCGCCGCTATTTCCGCGCCGTATTTGAAAACGGCGAGAGCGTGGTCTGCATGGACGCACCGCCCGACAAAATGAGCATCGAACCCTATTTGCGCGTGCGCGAGATTTTTGCCGCCGTACATGTGCCGCAAGTGTTCCACCACGATATCGAACACGGTTTCGCCGCCTTGGAAGACTTCGGCAAAGTGCCTTACTTGGCCGCACTGGAGCACGACACCCGCCCCGAAGTACAACGCGCCCTGCTGCTCGACGCACTCGACACACTAATCGATCTGCAAAAATCCAGCCGCCCCGGCGTACTGCCCAAATACGACGAAGCCGTAATGCGCCGCGAAATGCAGCTGTTCCCCGATTGGTTTATGGCCAAAGAGCTGGGCAAAAACCTGAACTTCAAACAACAGCAGCTGTGGCAGCAAACGCTCGATACACTCCTGCCCGTGCTCACCGCCCAGCCGCAAGTATATGTGCACCGCGACTTCATCATACGCAATCTGATGCTCACCCCCGGCCGACCCGGCGTGCTGGATTTCCAAGATGCGCTCTACGGCCCGATTCCTTACGACCTGGTTTCCCTCCTGCGCGATGCATTTATCGAATGGGAGGAAGAGTTTGTGATTGATTTGGCCGTACGCTACTGGGAAAAAGCCCGCGCCGCCGGCCTGCCCGTGCCCGCCGATTTCGACCGTTTCTACCGCGATTTCGAATGGATGGGCGTGCAGCGGCACTTGAAAGTGGCCGGCATATTCGCCCGCCTGTGGCACCGCGACAGCAAAGGGAAATACCGCCCCGAAATCCCCCGCTTCCTCAACTATCTGCGCCGCACCACCCGTCGCTACCGCGAACTCGCCCCGCTCTATGCACTCTTGCTCGAGCTGGTGGGCGACGAAGAGCTGCGAACCGGCTATACGTTTTAAACGTTGAACGGTTATAACATCGTTGCAGCTTAGACTTTAGCTTCGCAGAAACTCAGCCTTGGCTACGCCAAGACATCATTTTCAGGTAGCCTTCCTTTGCTCAGCTATTTCGCCTAATCAATCCCGATATCCAAACACACAATCTCGCCGCACCACTGCTGCACGATGGGACTGGCATGGGCGGGTTTGAGGGCGGCGAAGGCGTAGGTGAGGTTGGCGCGGAAGGTATCGGCGGCAGCTTCTCCAGTGTCGCCGTTGAGGCCGGTGGGGATATCGAGCGCCACTTTATAGCCAGCTGCATGATTGAGCCGACGGCAGCATTCCGCAGCCTCAAGTGGCAGGCTACCTGAAAAACCGGTGCCGAAAATGCCGTCTATAACCAAGCTGTAACCTTGCTCCAGCGCGGCAGGCAATGCCTCAACCGGCAGGAAGCGGATACTCCCCAACCCCTGGAGGTGTTGGCGGTTGGTTTCGGCCAAATCCGACAGCGTCGTGCCCAAGAGCAGCACAATATCGGCCTGCCAGCCGTGCTGCTGCAACACGCGGGCAATCACCAACGCATCGCCGCCGTTATTGCCTTTGCCGCACACCAGCAGGGCACGACCGGGTGTGGGCAGGCGGCGCAGCAAATCGGCAGCGGCGGCCTGCCCGGCGTTTTCCATCAGCTGCAAAAAGCTGGTGCCGGCATCCACCGCTGCCTGTTCGCGCTCGCGCATCTGGGCGGCGGTGTAGATTTTCGGGGGATTCTGCGGCATGGTGTTCTCCTGTTTTGGGGTGGGCAAAATTCTATGCCCTTCTAGGCAAACAGGCTACCTGAAGATTTTCAGGTAGCCTGTTTGGCATTCAATCCCACTACCATTTTAATGCCGATGCCGCTTAGGTATGCGCTGCAAATGGCTTGGATACACCGCGTGCGTTTCCACCCTGCCCTGTTCCACCGCATTGAGGATGGTCCGGCCTTTTTGGTCTTGCGGAAAGTTACGCACATATTCGCGCAGCAGCGGCAGGGCTTCGCTGCGTTTGTTTTGCGTTAACAGGGCAGTGGCCAAATCCCGGCCGCTTTCTTTATGGCCGGCTTGGTAGGCGGCGCGCAGCATGGGAATGGCGCGTTCCATGCGGGCGCTGGAGGCAAGGAAGTTGCCAAATTCGCCCTGCACGGCGGGTTTGTCGGCGGCAGGAGCAAAGGCAAGCAGGCGGGCGTAGTCGGCTTCGGCACGGTCGGCATAGCCGGCTTGGTCGAGGTTGTGCCCCATCCAGTTTAGGCGGGCGCGCATTTGCAGGAGCACCAAGTACCCTTGGCTGGGCGCGGCACCGGCACGCGGCGTGTTATTTTCCACAAGGCTGTCGAATACCACGCCCAAAGGCTGCAAATCGGCAATGGCACGGCGGCGGTCGGCATCGGTATCAAATTGCACGGGATACTCCGCCGCATGTGCAGCCAAATTGTCGAACGCACGCTGCACGGCAGGCATATTCACATTAATCGGCGGATGCTAGGAGCTGCCGCTCACCAAGCTTTGCGGGTTCAGCGGCTGATAGGGCACGGCCAATGCAGCGGGAGCAGCCAGCGCCAACAAGATAGCAAGCAGATGTTTTTTCATGATGTTCCTTGTAATGGATTGAACTCAATCTGGCCGCAAAGGCTACCTGAAAATATTTCAACTAACGCAGCAGCAATATACCGAAACGTACATTTGTAGCAAAGAATGTGTTTTAGCTTCATTGACACTGGGCTTTCAGGTAGCCCTTTCCTAGCGCGTTACCTCCACCCCCGCGCCCACTTTACCATAAGGCGTCACGCTGCTATTGCCGTTGCCCAAATCCACCGAGCCGCGCGCACCCACATAGCCGTCGCCACCGCTCACGCCCACCCCGACGCCACAAGCCGATAACAGGGCGGCCAACACCGCCGCAGCGGCCAAACGATATGTTGTTTTCATGATTTTCCTTTCATCTAATTGAATACAGAACAAATATTGGAAACAATAGCACAATGATTTTCAGGTAGCCTCTACGGCACAGCAGGCTACCTGAAAACCATACTTCCGCAAAATGAAAATGAAGCAGCCGAAGAAGACAAGTTTCTACCAAGCTAACATCAGCCGCCCGCCTTATACCCCTCTGCCACCCGCACATAATGCGCCGCCGAATACGGCAGAAACGCCAGCTCCTCTGCCGTGAGCCGCCGCACTTGCTTTACCGGCGAACCCACATACAAATAACCGCTTTCCAGCCGTTTGCGCGGCGGCACCAAGCTGCCCGCCCCAATCATCACATCGTCTTCAATTACCGCATCATCCAGCACAATGCTGCCCATCCCCACCAACACGCGGTTGCCAACGGTGCAGCCGTGCAGCGTAACATGATGGCCGATGGTGCAATCCTCGCCGATAATCAGCGGCGAACCTTCCGGTTTGTCGTCCGTTTTGTGGCTCACATGCAGCATCACATGATCTTGAATATTGCTGCCCCGCCCCACGCGGATGCTGTTCACATCCCCCCGCAGCACGGCAAACGGCCACACCGACACCTCCTCGGCCAACACCACATCCCCCGCCACCAAACATAGCGGATCGAGATAACAACTGCCATGCACCTGAGGCACGGCAGCCAAATACGGGCGGATATTGCTCATTGGAAACTCCTTGTTCGTATCAAGCCGCCAAGGCTACCTGAAAATCGGATGGCGGCATAGCCGGGCTGTGGTTTTAGCTGCGCAAGAACCGGGCTGGCAACATAGCAATACCGCCCTACCCCGTTCCCGGCCACAAAAGGCTAGCTGCAACTTCCCTTCCCCCCAGCAGCAAGCACTCGCATTAGCGCTATAATCTCTCTTTTGCCCGCGCTTTTTCAGGTAGCCTCATGGACATCATCCAATACCCCGATTCCCCCTTCAAACTCCACCAACCCTTCCCGCCCGCCGGCGACCAGCCTACCGCCATTGCCGGCCTGCTCGAAGGGCTTTCAGACGGCCTTG
>CAUUTP010000018.1:0-27247 GCA_963548155.1 uncultured Eikenella sp. | reverse complement strand
ACCGGCCGCAGCCGCAACGACCAAGTCGCCACCGACATCCGCCTGTGGCTGCGCGACGAAATCACCGCCATCCGCCGCCTGATTAAAGACTTGCAGGCTGCCCTGCTCGATTTGGCCGAGCAAAACGCCGCCACCGTCATGCCAGGTTTCACGCATCTTCAGGTCGCCCAGCCCGTCAGCTTCGGCCATCACCTGCTCGCTTATGTGGAAATGTTCGGCCGCGACGACGAACGCATGGCCGACTGCCGCCGCCGCACCAACCGCATGCCGCTGGGCGCCGCCGCGCTGGCCGGCACCACCTTCCCCGTCCGCCGCGAAACCACCGCCGCGCTGCTGGGCTTCGAACAAATCTGCCAAAACTCGCTCGACGCCGTGTCCGATCGCGACTTCGCCATCGAATTCACCGCCGCTGCCTCGCTGGTGATGGTGCATTTGAGCCGCCTGTCCGAAGAACTGATTTTGTGGATGTCGCCCCGCTTCGGCTTCATCGACATCGCCGACCGCTTCTGCACCGGTTCCAGCATCATGCCGCAGAAGAAAAACCCCGACGTGCCCGAACTCGTGCGCGGCAAATCCGGCCGCGTCATCGGCCACCTCACCGGCTTGATTATGCTGATGAAATCCCAGCCGCTGGCGTATAACAAAGACAATCAGGAAGACAAAGAGCCGCTGTTTGACACGGTGGACACGCTCATCGACACGCTGCGGATTTACGCCGACATGATGCGCGGCATCACCGTGAAGCCCGAAGCCATGCGCGCCGCCGTGCTGCAAGGCTTCGCCACCGCCACCGATTTGGCGGACTATCTGGTCAAAAAAGGCCTGCCCTTCCGCGACAGCCACGAAGCCGTCGCCCAAGCCGTGCGCCATGCCGACGAAGCAGGCTGCGACCTCGCCGACCTGCCGCTCACCGTGCTGCAAGGCTTCAGCACATTGATTGAAAACGATGTTTATGAAGTGCTCACCCCCGAAGGCAGCCTGAACGCCCGCAACCACCTAGGCGGCACCGCGCCGGAGCAGGTGAAGTTTCAGGTAGCCCGTTGGCGCGAGATATTGAAAGCAAACGCATGATGCGCATCTTTCAGGTAGCCTGTTGCCGCCCCGCTGCCTTGCACAAACTTTAGCGATATAATGCGCCCTTCACACCACCTCACTAAAAAGGAAACATCATGACCGAAGCCCAACTTTCCGCCTGGGGTATGAAAATCGGCCTCAGCGTGCTGGTTATCTTCATCGGCTTCATTATTTGGGACTTAGGCAAAAAATCCGGCGCCAGCAAATTCGGCATGGCCGTGCTGTTTTTTGTGCTCGGCCTGGGCGTGATGGGCTTTTTGATGAAAGAAGTGTTGGTAAATGTGATTTTGAAGTAACCCGTTGGCAAGGCTACCTGAAACGCAGATTTCAAAAGCAAGCCAGGTTTTACGGGGCGGAAACGAAACTTCAACGAAGTTAAAGCCACAGCCACACATTTTCAGGTAGCCTCAATACACATTGCTTCGGCCATTGCTGGAAACTATAAGCACCATTGCCGATGCACGGCCGGTCTTGTTATTTTGCGGCGAAACCCGTATCTTGCCTGCCATCTGAAATCCCTATCTGAAAGGAAAAAACATGAGCAACCAAATCATCCACACCTCCGATGCCGCCTTCGAAAAAGACGTATTGAAAGCCGAGCTGCCCGTATTGCTCGACTTCTGGGCTCCCTGGTGCGGCCCCTGCAAAATGATCGCTCCGATTCTGGACGACATTGCTGAAGAGTTCCAAGGCAAACTGCAAGTGGTGAAGATGAATATCGACGAAAACGAGCAAACCCCCGCCCAATTCGGCGTGCGCGGCATCCCCACCCTGATGGTGTTCAACGGCGGTCAGCGCGTAGCCACCAAAGTGGGCGCCCTGAGCAAAGGCCAGCTCACCGATTTCTTGAACGCTTCACTGTAATACCGCCTCATTCCGCCACCGCCGCTTCTTCCGGCGGTGGCTTTCCTTGACAATCCACACTCAAGCTCCTAGAATGCCGCCGTTTTGCGCCCGCCTCACTTTTGGTGCGCAGCCCCATTCTCCGGCTTACAACAGCCAAAACTCTTAAATCTTCCAAACCCATTCCCCACACATATCCCCGTTTTCCCATTACATTATCTGAACCGCGCGTTCATTTAATCAATTTATCCATTATCCAACACAAAACATAATCTTATGCACGTTTCCGAACTACAGACCCAGCATATTTCCAAACTTTTGGAAATGGCCGAACAACACGGCATTGAAAACGCCAACCGCCTACGCAAACAAGATTTGGTGTTTTCCATCGTCCGCCACATGATGAAACAGGGAGAAAGCTTCAGCTGCTCCGGCACGCTCGAAATCCTGCCCGACGGCTTCGGCTTCTTGCGCAGCACCGACACTTCCTATCTGGCCAGCCCCGACGATATCTACGTTTCCCCCAACCAAATCCGCCGCTTCAACCTGCACACCGGCGACACCATCGAAGGCAGCGTGCGCGTACCCAAAGACAACGAGCGCTATTTCGCCCTCGTGCGCCTCGACAAAATCAACGGCGACGACCCGGAAGTGTGCAAACACAAAATCCTGTTTGAAAACCTCACCCCCCTCTTCCCCACCCGTCCGATCAAGCTCGAACGCGACATCAAGGCCGAAGAAAACATCACCGCCCGCGCCATCGATTTGGTTTCCCCCATCGGCATGGGTCAGCGTGCCCTGTTGGTGGCGCCGCCCAAAACCGGTAAAACTGTGATGCTGCAAAACATCGCCCACGCCATCACTGCCAACTATCCCGAAGTGGTGCTGATTGTGCTGCTGATCGACGAGCGTCCCGAAGAAGTAACCGAAATGACCCGCTCCGTACGCGGCGAAGTGGTGGCCTCCACCTTCGACGAGCCCGCTGCCCGCCACGTTCAGGTAGCCGAAATGGTGATTGAAAAAGCCAAACGCATGGTAGAGCACAAAAAAGACGTGGTGATCCTGCTCGATTCCATCACCCGCCTGGCGCGCGCCTACAACACCGTTGCCCCCACCTCCGGCAAAATCCTTACCGGCGGTATGGACGCCAACGCCCTGCACCGCCCCAAACGCTTCTTCGGTGCCGCCCGCAACATCGAAGAAGGCGGCTCGCTCACCATCATCGCCACCGCGCTGGTGGAAACCGGCAGCCGCATGGACGACGTGATTTTTGAAGAATTCAAAGGCACCGGCAACATGGAACTGCACCTCGACCGCCGCATGGCCGAAAAACGCGTGTTCCCTGCCATCAACATCAACAAATCCGGCACCCGCCGCGAAGAAATGCTCGTTTCCAACGACCGCCTGCAACGCATGTGGCTGCTGCGCAAATTCCTCCACCCGATGGACGATCTCGAAGCCACCGAATTCCTGGTGGGCAAACTCAAAGACAGCAAAACCAACGACGAGTTTTTCGAGCTGATGCGCGGCAAATAAACCCGACAATTCAGTCCCACCAAAACACCGGCTCAACTTGTTGAAGTCCGCACTTTCAGGTAGCCTTTAAGGCTACCTGAAAGTCATAACAAATTTGCCAATACTCGATAATGTAGAATATTGGGCGCAAATGGTTGGGATGCAGTCATTCTCTGCTGGCGCAGCCGAACGGAGCGTGGTTTTTCGGGGAACAAGGGCTTGCATGTTCGAAGCGGCGCAGCCGCAAGTTGCGAGCCCGCCCGAAAAACCGCGCGGAGGGAGGGAAGTTTGGCGAAGCCAAACCTGTGCCCGCAGTCGCCTTTCTTTGCTTCCTTTCTTTGGCGAAGCAAAGAAAGGAAGTGCCCCGCGCCGGCATGAGGCGCAAAGGGGAACAGAACACAAATAATAAAAATCTCCGGGAATCCAATTTTGCTTGTAAGCAATATGCGCTTCAATTCAACTTTTGCAAATAAATGAGTGGATGGGCTTTAGGCCAGCATCCTAATGATAGTAAAGTATTTTAACTATAGCCCTTACACCTAAAGGCTACCTGAAAACATGACCACCCTCGACTATGCCGACAGCCGCACCCTGTGGCAAACCATCCTGGCCGAAACCGCCCAAGCCGCCCAAAGCGAGCCCATGCTTGCCAGCTTCCTGCACCAAACCGTGCTGCGCCACAGCAGCATCGACCGCGTGCTCGCCTTCCACCTTTCCAGCAAACTGGCCAGCCCCGTGATGGACAGCCGCGCGCTCAACGAAATCTTCTTCCAGGCACTCGACAGCGACACCCGCATTTCCAAAGCCATGCAGGCCGACATCATCGCCTACTACGAACGCGACCCCGCCTGCGACGCCTACTACCTGCCGCTGCTCTACTACAAAGGCTTCCACGCCGTGCAGGCCCACCGCATCAACAACTGGCTGTGGCAGCACGGCCGCAAAACCCTCGCCTACTTCCTGCAAAACCGCGCCTCCGAAGTGTTCGGCATCGACATCCATCCCGCCGCCCGTTTCGGCCACGGCATCATGGTCGATCACGGCACCGGCCTTGTAGTGGGCGAAACCGCCGTTTTGGGCAACGACATCTCCATCCTGCACGGCGTAACCCTCGGCGGCTCCGGCAAGGAAGGCGGCGACCGCCACCCCAAAATCAGCGACGGCGTGATGATCGGCGCCAACGCCTCCATCCTCGGTAACATCCGCGTGAACCAATGCGCCAAAGTCGGCGCCGGCAGCGTAGTGGTAAGCGACGTGCCCGCCCACAGCACCGTCGTCGGCGTGCCCGCCCGCGTGATCGGCCAAGGCAACGTGCGCCCCTCCGCCGATATGGATCAAAGCCTGGATTCATGAAGGCAGATAAAGGCTACCTGAAAACAAACAGAATAGCTTTCTGCCCGGCCAATATGCCGGCAGACGATTTCAGGTAGCCCTTCCACCAGCCCGCCGCTGTATAATCCCGCCATCCGCCCGATTGCACCCGACCATGAAAGTTGCCTTTTTCTTTCTTTACCTCATCCAGCTGCTGCCCTTCGCCGCCATCCAAAAGCTGGCCGACGCCATCGGCAGCCTCGCCTATTACGCCGTCGCCCCCCGCCGCCGCATCGGCGAAATCAACCTGCGCCTGTGCTTCCCCGAATTGAGCGAGAAACAGCGCAAAACCCTGCTCAAACGCCACTTCCGCCACATGGCCAAACTTATCCTCGAATACGGCCTCTATTGGTATGGCAGCGCCGAACGGCTCAAATCCCTCGTCCACTATCAAGACAAACACCATCTCGACAACGAGCTCGCCGCCGGGAATAAAGTTATCCTGCTTTATCCCCACTTCACCTCCTTCGAGCTTGCCGTGTATGCGCTCAATCAAGACGTGCCGCTCACCAGCATGTATTCCCACCAGAAAAATCCCGTGCTCGACCAGCAAATCCTGCGCGGCCGCCACCGCTACAACAACGTCTTCCTCATCGGCCGCACCGAAGGCCTGCGCGCCATCATCAAGCATCTGCGCGCCGACCCCGCCCCCTTCCTCTACCTGCCCGACCAAGACTTCGGCCGCAAAGATTCCATCTTCGCCGACTTCTTCGGCATCCCCACCGCCACCATCGCCGGCCTTTCCCGCATCGCCGCCCTTACCCAAGCCAAAGTCGTGCCCGCCATCCCCACCCGCCAGCCCAACGGCCGCGTTACCCTGCGCTTCTACCCTGCCTGGGAAAACTTCCCCAGCGAAGACGTGCAAGCCGACGTACAGCGCATGAACGACTTTATCGAAGAGCGCGTGCGCGAACAGCTCGAACAATACTTCTGGCTGCACAAACGCTTCAAAACCCGCCCCGAAGGCAGCCCCGATTTCTACGCCAAACCCGGCAAATCCTGACCACACACAGGCCGTTGGAAAGCAATCTTCCAACAGCCTGTTCGCAACCCACACCAGAAACAAAGGCTACCTGAAAACAGTTTCAGGTAGCCTTTGTTGCTTTAATACCTGCCATACCATTCGCATAGCAGCCCATAATCCCCATACCCTCAATCAGCATGCCCTGCCGATACACATGAGCACCCAACTACTGAATAGCAAAACATTTCTATTTCTCTAAATATTTTCAGGTAGCCTCCCGCTATTCAGGGGCTACCTGAAAATCCGTATCCACACTAAAACGGCTTATACACCACCAAATACAACGCCGCTGCCATCACCAGCACCGGGATCTCGTTGAACACGCGAAACCAGCGGTGCGAATAGCGGTTGCGCCGCTCTTGGAAATCGATAAGCAGGCGGTAGCAGTAGAAATGGTAGCCCGCGAGGATAACGGCCAGCGTGATTTTGGTGTGTACCCAGCCCTGGCCCCACCAGCCGGTGAAAAACGGAATCAGCAGCCCGAACAACACCGCACAGATACCCAGCGGCGTCATGAATTTAAACAGGCGCTGCGCCATGCCCAGAAGCTGGCGGTATTCCGTGCTGCCTGTCGGCACCATGGCCAGGTTCACATAGATGCGCGGCAGGTAAAACAAGCCGGCAAACCACGAAATAATAAAGAAAATATGCAGCAGCTTGAACAGCAAATACATAGGGCTACCTGAAAATAATGTGAACTGAATAGGGAAATACTGTTACCACTTTACGCCTCCCGCCGGCAGGCAAATGATGGCGGCAAGGCAATGGCGTGTTGCACTACTGCCCCGCTTGCCGTGAAAGCAGGTAATCACGCCCATAGGCGGCGACGGTTTCGCTCAGCCGCCACCACTGGAAGGCCATTAGCGACAGCACTTCGCTGGCCATGAATTTAGCGCGGTTCTGCCCGCTGTAGCGGCTGGTGGGTGTGGGCTCGGTTTGGTAATCCAGCCCCACATAATCGGCCACGGCGGCGGCGCGGGCGAGGTGGTAGGGGTCGCTGATGATAACTACGCTTTCCAAACCGTTGTTATACATTAAGGCTTTGGTGTTTTCCAAATTTTGCTGCGTATCGCGCGAAGTGGTTTCTAAAAGAATGTCTTTATTCGGTACGCCGTGGCCGCGGGCGTAGCGGCGAGCCACTTCGGCTTCGGTCATATAGCCCGCCTTGGGCGTGCCGCCGGTGAAAATCAGCTTGCCCACCCGATTGCTGCGGTAGAGCGTGATGCCGTGGTTGATGCGCTCGCGGAACACGGGCGAAGGATTTTTGCCCCAGGCCGCCGCGCCCAAAACCACCGCTGCATCTGCCCGCCGGGAAGCGGTGCGCGTGCTGTAACTGTACACCAGCCAAGTGCACCATGCGGCCTGCACCAGCAACACCAGCAGGCAGAGCTTGATGCCCCGCCAAACTTGGCGCAGCAGGGAACCGCGGAATATGGCCAGCATGGTGGTCTCACATATGATGATATAGTGGATTAAATTTAAATCAGGACAAGGCGGCGAGCCGCAGACAGTACAAATAGTACGGCAAGGCGAGCCAACGCTGTACTGGTTTAAATTTAATTCACTATAACTCAATCAGTTAATCGAACAAGGCAATAATATTTTCCAGCGGCCGGCCGATGGCGGCGCGTTGGCGGTATACCGCAATCGGGCGCTGCAGCAACGCAGGATGTTGGTGCAGCGCGGCAATCAGCTCGTCTTGGCTCAACTCCGGCTTATCCAAACCCAGCTCGGCGTAGGCCGCATCGCCGGTACGCATGATGCTGCGCACATCTGAGCTGCCGAGCTGTTGCAGCAGCCTACGCAAATCGGCTTCGGAAGGCGGATTAGCACGGTAATCCAGCGTTTGCACGGCCACGCCCGGCTGCTGTTGCAGCCACTCCAAAGCGGCGCGGGATTTGGAACAATTCGGGTTGTGATACAGCAAAACGGTTTCGCTCATGGGGGATGCTCGCGGGAAAATGATGATTTAAACAGCGGCTTGTCAGCAAAAATAGCTGATGCCATTATAGTGGATGAACAAAAATCAGAACCAGACGACACAGCCACAGACAGTACAGAAAGTACGGCAAGGCTAGCCCGCCCAGCCGGAAGAACTAGCCGCATCGGCCATCGGCCGTTTCTATTCCAAGCCGCTATATCGTACAATAAACGTCCTTGTTTTCACAATTTGGAAATCTGTTTTGAAAAAATGTGTTGGATTGGCCGCCCTGCTGGCCGCTGTTCCGCTGTATGCGGCGGATTTGGTAAACCATGCAGACAACCGCCCGGCCTCGCTTGATACCGGCGCGCAGAAGCGGGTGCAGGTGGTGAACGTGTGGGCGACCTGGTGTGTGCCGTGTCGGCGCGAGATGCCGGCGCTTTCGCAATGGTATGCCGCCGAAAAACGGCAACGGCGCGGAGTGCGCGTGGAGATGGCGGGCGTGGCGCTGGATAAGCCTGCCGATGTGAGCCGCTTTTTGCAAAGCGTGCCGGTACGCTACCCGATTCTGCGCTACACCGGCAATGACAGCACCGCCTGGATGCACAGCCTGGGCAACCCAACCGGCGCCCTGCCCTTCACTGTAATCCGCGCCCCGGCCTGCGGCAACTATCGCAAAACCTTGCTGGGCGAAGTATCGCCGCAACAGCTCACCCAGGCAGTGGCCGAAGCGGCAGCGAAATGCCGTGCAGGCTGAAACGTTTGATATCAACGAATGGTATAGTGGATTAAATTTAAATCAGGACAAGGCGACGAAGCCGTAGACAGTACAGATAGTACGGCAAGGCGAGGCAACGCCGTACTGGTTTAAAGTTAATCCACTATATGAAGGCTACCTGAAATTTTTCAGGTAGCCTTTTTAGCCTATTGATGCCAACCAATTAAGCCAAGGCCTGCTCAATCAAGCTTTTCACTGCGGCCGCGCTGTTGGGCAGCACGGTAACGTGTTGCGGCAAATTTTCCAGTCCGGCCAGCGCGGTGGGGCGCGGCGGGTGTACTTCATGCCCGGCGGCTTCGCTGATGGTCTCGGCAAACTTGGCTGCCAACGCGGTTTCCAGGCACACGACGGTTTCGCCGGCCTCGCGCAATTCGCGCGCCACTTTCACGCCGTCGGCGGTGTGCGGGTCGAGCCATTCGCCGTCACTGGCGTGTACGGCGCGGATGGTGTCTAGGCGGTCGGCGTGGCGGCCGGAGCCGGACACAAAGCCGAAGGTATCGCGGATGCGCGGCAGTTCGGCGGATAAATCGAAACCTTCGCCCGAGGCCACCTGCTGCCACAAAGAGGCTACCTGAACGCTGTCTCGCCCCAATAAATCAAACACAAAACGCTCGAAATTAGAAGCTTTGGAAATATCCATCGACGGGCTGGAGGTAACATAGGTTTTAGCGGCACTGCGCGGGCGGTAGCGACCGGTGCGGAAGAACTCGTCCAGCACATCGTTTTCATTGGTGGCCACCATCAGGCGGCGGATGGGCAGACCCATCTGCTTGGCGATATGCCCGGCACAAATATTGCCGAAATTGCCGCTGGGCACGCAGAAACTCACTTCTTCGCTGTTGCTTTCGGTGGCGCGGAAATAGCCGGCAAAGTAATACACCACCTGCGCCACGATGCGCCCCCAGTTGATGGAGTTCACCGTGCCGATGCTGTATTGCTGCTTGAAGGCGGCATCGTTTTGCAGTGCTTTCACAATGTCTTGACAGTCGTCAAACATGCCTTCGATAGCAATATTGTGGATATTGGCATCGGCCAGGCTATACATTTGCGCCCGCTGGAAGGCGCTCATTTTGCCGTGCGGCGACAGCATAAACACATGAATGCCGGCCTTGCCGCGCAGGGCATATTCGGCGGCAGAACCGGTGTCGCCGCTGGTGGCGCCGATGATGTTCAGGCATTTGCCTTCGCGCGCCAGCACATATTCGAAGGCGTAGCCGAGGAACTGCATGGCCATATCTTTGAAGGCCAGTGTGGGGCCGTTGGACAGGGCTTGGATTTTGATGCCGTCGGCAAGGGTGCGCACCGGGGTGATTTCGGGCGTGCCGAACACGGCTTCGGAGTAGGTGTTGCCCACCAGGCGGCGCAAATCGGCTGCCGGAATATCGTCGACAAACAGGCTCATGATTTCAAATGCCAATTCGGCATAGCTCAAATTTCGCCAGCGTTGCAACGTGGCTGCATCTACCTGCGGATAACGCTCCGGCAGCATCAGGCCGCCATCAGGCGCGAGGCCCATAAGCAAAACTTCGCTGAAAGATTTGGGCGCGGTTTGCCCGCGCGTGCTGATGTATTTCATAAAAACACCGTTGGAATAATGAATTGTATAAAAAGGCTACCTGAAATCCGAAGCACCGAAATCGGTAAACGACACCGGATCGCGGCGGCTGAGCCAATACCAGGCCAAAAGCCCGCCGCACACCGCGCCGCCCACATGCGCCAAATGCGCGATATTGTCGCCAAACAGCGATACCCCGCCGAACTGGGCAAACAGCTCATACCCCACCGCCACCGGCACCAAATACTTCGCCTTAATCCGCATCGGCAAAAACATCACCGTGAGCGGCGCATCCGGGAAGCACAGCGCAAACGCCGCCAGCACGCCGAACACCGCGCCCGATGCGCCCAGCAGGTGCGTATAAAACGCCATCGCCAAGCCGTCGGGCACATTGGGCAGGCCGCCAGAGAGCAGCGCCGAGCGCACAGTGGCCTCGTCCAGCCCGATTTGCTCGGCCACATTGCGCACACCGTTGGCAATCAGGTATTCGTTCCAGCCCGTATAAAGCAGCGCCCCGGCCAAGCCGCACAGCAAATACAGCAGCAAAAAACGCCGCTGGCCGAAGCGCAGCAGCAGCATCGGCGCAAACGAACACAACACCACCATATTAAACAGCAGATGCGTGAAATTCGCGTGCAAAAACATATGGCTCAGCCACTGCCAAGAGTGGTAGCGCGGATGCTCCAGCGGCCACAACGGGCCGGCCAGCTGCAAAAATTCAAAACCCGGCAGCTGCATCAGCACAAACACCAGCACATTCAGCGCCAGCAAGGCATACAGCACCGCAAAATCAAAACGGAATCGCATACGGAAAAATCAGTCAACCGTTAAAAACAGCCCATGCCGGGCTATTTTCAGAAAATCGGAAACACAGCTTTCAGGCAGCCTTTCAGTATTCGCAGCCGATGCGCTTGAGGCTACCTGAAAGCCATCGCGCCGCATCATACCACATCCCACCCCCTCCCCCTGAAGCCGCCGCACAGAATTTGCTATAAAATCCACCCCAACGCCTTACCACTTTTCAGGTAGCCTGCCATGCCCAACGACCTCTTCGCCCAAACCCCCGCCGCCCCCCTGGCCGAACGCCTGCGCCCGCACACCCTCGACGACGTAGTCGGCCAGCAGCACCTGATCGGCGCGGGCAAGCCCCTGCGTGTGGCCGTGGAAGGCGGGCAGCCGCACTCCATGCTGCTGTGGGGGCCGCCCGGCGTGGGCAAAACCACCCTCGCCCGCATCCTCGCGCAGAGCTTCAACGCCCAATTCCTGCCCGTATCCGCCGTATTTTCCGGCGTGAAAGACATCCGCGAAGCCGTCAACAAAGCCGAAATCGCCCTCCAACAAGGCTGCACCACCATTTTGTTTGTCGACGAAGTACACCGCTTCAACAAAGCCCAGCAAGACGCCTTCCTGCCCTATGTGGAAAGCGGCCTGCTCACCTTCATCGGCGCCACCACCGAAAACCCCTCCTTCGAAGTGAATCCCGCCCTGCTCAGCCGCGCCCAAGTTTACGTATTGCAAGCCCTTTCCGCCGACGAACTCGCCCAGCTCGCCGCCAAAGTGTTCGCCCTGCCCGAATACCGCAGCTTCAGCCTCGAAGAAGACGCGCAAAAACTGCTCATTCAAACCGCCGACGGCGACGCCCGCCGCCTGCTCAACCTGCTCGAACAGCTCCTGCGCGCCGCCGCCACCCGCCGCATCAGCCAGCTTAACGCCGATTTCCTGGCTGACAGCCTCGGCAGCCAAATCCGCCGTTTCGACAAAGGCGGCGAAAGCTTCTACAACCAGATCTCCGCCCTACACAAATCCGTGCGCGGCTCCCACCCCAACGCCGCCCTCTACTGGCTCTGCCGCATGCTCGACGGCGGCGCCGACCCCCGCTACCTCGCCCGCCGCATCGTCCGCATGGCCTGGGAAGACATCGGCCTGGCCGACCCCCGCGCCCTCACCATCGCCAACGAGGCTGCCCACACCTACGAACGCCTCGGCTCCCCCGAAGGCGAGCTCGCCCTCGCCCAAGCCGTGCTCTATCTGGCGGCCGCCGCCAAATCCAACGCCGGCTATACCGCCTACAACCAAATGCGCCAATTCGTGAAGCAACACGGCAGCGCCGAAGTGCCGACCCACCTGCGCAACGCCCCCACCAAACTCATGCAAGAGCTCGGCTACGGCCGCGCCTACCGCTACGCCCACGACGAACCGCACGCCTACGCCGCCGGTGAAACCTATATGCCCGAAGGCCTGTCCGAACCCGATTTCTACCAACCCGTGCCACGCGGCCTCGAAGCCAAAATCGCCGAAAAATTATCCTGGCTCAAAGATTTGGATAAAGCCGTACAAAACAGCACTACGCAGCCGGAAGGCAAAAAGGCTACCTGAAACATTTTTCAGGTAGCCTTTTCGCGGTTTGGCTGGCATAAACCCCGCCCTATGTGTTTTCAGGTAGCCTTTCGATGGGCTATGCCTAGTGCCTTGGCTGGCGGTAGTTGTCGAGATCGACGATGCGTTCGAGCAGCATGTCGCACAAATCGTCCATGCTGTCTTCGTCGAATGCGCCGTTTTCGGCCACGAGGTCTTCGAGCCAATCGAGGCTGCGGCAGAGGCGCTGGTAGTTGATTTCGGTGTAGGCGGCGGGGCTGGCGGGGAGTTCGCTTTGCAGGAGGGCGAGGCCGTCGTCGCAGAGGTTGTCCCAGGCGCCGAGGCGGCAGGATTCGCAGATATCTTCGGCGGTGCGCACCATTTCGCCAGTGTCGCCGCTGCTTTCAAACAGGAGCTGGGCTTCTTTGCCGTAGGTGGTGTCTTCGAAATATTCATGCCAGGGCTCGAAGCTGAGGCCTTCGAAGTTTTGCGGTACGAATTCTGCGGGCAGGTTGCTCAGCAGTTCGAGCATCTCTTCGGCGCTGTAGAAGCGGCCGTGCGCGCCCACTTTTACGGGGTCGGGGATTTCGCCCCAGTAAAAGCCGCTGAATTCTTCGAGCAGGATTTGGAAGGTGTTGTCGTGCCGGTCGATGATGCCGAGGAAGTCGTGGTGCTGCTGCAGGCGGCGGAAGTATTGGGGCAGCTCGGTAGCGGATACGGTAACGGGGCTGCCGCCGTCGATGTGGGCATCGTCGGTGTAGAAGGAATAGAAGATTTGGTAGGTGCGGTTCATGGCGGGGCTTGGCGAAGGGAAAAGGCTACCTGAAAATGCGGTGGCAATGCGGTGGTAATCAGGTAGCGCGGGTGTTTACGGCAATAAAATCAGTGCCGTTAGTTTGCCTGGCGCGGCTGGAAACTGAATCTGCCCCGGCCAGGCCAAACCGGATGGAGCGGGATTAGGGCCGGCCGGTGCGGGGGCTGATGGTGAGGATTTCGCAGCCGGTGTCGGTAACGAGCACTTCGTGTTCCCATTGGGCGGAGAGTTTGCGGTCTTTGGTCACCACGGTCCAGCCGTCTTCGAGGATGCGCAGGTGGCGTTTGCCCTGGTTGATCATGGGCTCAATGGTGAAGATCATGCCGGGTTGCAACACGGGGCCGGTACCTCTTTTGCCGTAGTGGACGACTTGCGGGTCTTCGTGGAAGCTGCGGCCGATGCCGTGACCGCAAAATTCCTGCACCACGGAATAGCCGGCGTTTTCGGCGATTTGCTGGCAGGCATAGCCTATGTCGCCAAGGGTGGCGCCGGGCTTCACGGCTTCGATACCGGCCATCATGCTTTGATGGGTGATGTCGATCAGGCGCTGCGCCTGCGGGCTGATGGTGCCCACGGCATACATGCGGCTGGAATCGCCGTGGAAGCCGTCTTTTTTGATGGTGATGTCGATATTGAGGATATCGCCGTTTTTCAGGGGTTTATCGTCGGGGATGCCGTGGCAGATAACGTGGTTTACGGAGGTGCAGCAAGATTTGGGGAAGGGGGGATTGCCGTAGTGCAGGGGCGCGGGGTAGCCGCCTTGCACGTTGACATGATAATCGTGCACCAGCTGGTTGAGCTCGTTGGTGGTAACGCCAGGCTTGACGAAATCGCCGATGTAGTCGAGGGCTTCGGCGGCCAGGCGGCCGAGCTCGCGCATTTTTTGGATTTCTTCGGGGGTTTTGATGATGATGGCCATATTGTTTTTCCTAATCATTTCGGTAACGGGCTACCTGAAAAGCAATGCTTTGGCCGGACTTTTGCCAGACCAAAACTTTTTCAGGTAGCCTTGATATTACTCCTGTTCGCCGTTGCGGCGTTTGCGGCGCAGTGGGATGCCGTGGGCGCCGTATTTTTGCGGCACGATGCCGCTGCGGGCGAGCAGCATGAGTGCGCCGAGCAGCATCATGCCGAGCGCGGCCAGCGGAGCCGTGTTGATAAACATTTGGTTGCGCAGGTAAATAGCGGCGCCGATATACATCAGCATGGGGCCGTGCACGATGCTTTGGGTGTTGATGCCGTCGAGCAGCAGCAGGGCAAGGCCGCCCAACACCAGCGCGAGAGCCAGCAGTGTGGCGGTGGTGGGCAGGATGTCGGTGCTGCTGAGGAACCAAACGGCGCCGAAAATAATCAACACGATGGGAAGAGCAAGGGAGGATTGTTTCATAAGGGGCTCCTGCTGAAGGTGGGGCTACCTGAAACTTGGCGGCATGGCGCTTTCAGGTAGCCTTTAATCGGACACACAAGCAACTCAGCGGTTTTTCAACAGCCGCTGTTTTTCGCGCTTCCAGTCGGCTTCTTTCATGCTTTGGCGTTTGTCGTGCTGTTTTTTGCCTTTGGCCAGGCCGATGTCCATTTTGATGTAGCCGCGCCGGTAGTGCAGGTTGAGCGGCACGAGGGTATAGCCGCTGCGCTCTACCTTGCCGATCAGCTTGTTGATTTCGCTCTGCTTGAGCAACAGCTTGCGCTGGCGCACCGGATCGGGCTTAACGTGGGTGGAGGCGGTGGGCAGCGCGGTGATGTGGCAGCCCACCAGGTAAAACGCGTCTTTTTTCCAGTGGATATAGCTTTCTTTCAGCTGCACGCGGCCGGCGCGCACGGCTTTCACTTCCCAGCCGTCGAGCACCAATCCGGCCTCGAGCTGGTCTTCGATAAAATAATCGTGAAAGGCTTTTTTATTGTTGGCGATACTCATGATGCTTTGCCGTTTCGTGACAGAAAGCGGATTTTAACAGCAAACCGTGCTGCTGAACATTCGCCCGGCGCTGCTAGGCCAACGGCTTTGGCAGGCAGATAGAGTGAATCCACATTAAGAATGCTGCCCATCAACCAGCCTTGCCGTGCCGCTTGTACCGTCTGCGGCTTGCTGCCTGGTGCTATTCTTCATTTTAATCCACGATACTTTCAGGTAGCCTTCTGCCGCCGTGCTACAATCTGCCTGTTTGAAATCAAACCCCGCCAAGGAAACCGCCATGAAGCTCTATCTCTACGACCACTGCCCCTTCTGTGTGCGCGCCCGCATGATTTTCGGCCTGCGCAACGTGCCGGTGGAAGAAATCATTTTGCTGAACGACGACGAAGCCACGCCCATCGGGCTGATCGGCGCCAAACAAGTGCCCATCCTGCAAAAGCCCGATGGCAGCCATATGGGCGAGAGCCTCGATATCGTGCGCTATGTAGACGAGCTCGCCGGCCAGGCCCGATTGGATGAAACCATCCGCCCCGCCGTGCAGGCTTGGTTCGACCAAGTAAGCAAATTCTACAACCATCTGGTGATGCCGCGCGAAGTGCGACTCGAGCCGCCACTGCCCGAATTCGCCACCGCCGAAGCCATTGCCTACTTCGTGCAGAAAAAAGAGCAAAACATCGGCAGCTTCGAGCAAAACCTGGCCGAAACCAGCACCTATCTCGATCGCATTCATATCGCCCTGCCCGAGCTAGCCGCACTGTTGGGCGAGCAGCCTTATCTCAACGGCAACGCCCCCGGCATGGAAGATATCATCATTTTCCCCGTGTTGCGCAACCTCACCCTGGTGAAAGGCATCGTCTTCCCCGCCAAGCTGCAAGCCTATATCGAACGCCTGTCGGCCGAGAGCAAAGTACCGCTCTATTCCGAGCGCGCCCTATAGCCATGAACATCCTGTCCGGCCACGCCCAAGAAGCCGCCGCCCGCACCAGGCTGCAACGCAGCCGCCGCCAGGCCGGCGGCCTGCTGCTGGCTGCCGTATTGCTGTTTATCGTTTCCGCGCTGTTTGTGCAGCGCCACCCCGCCCTAGGCTACCTGAAAGCCTTCGCCGAAGCCGCCACCGTCGGCGCGCTGGCCGACTGGTTTGCCGTAACCGCCCTCTTCCGCCACCCGCTCGGCCTCAAAATTCCCCACACCGCCATCCTGCCGCGCAACCAAAACCGCATTGCCGACGAACTCGGCCGCTTCATCGAAACCAACTTCCTGCCCGAGCGCCCCATCGCCATCCGCATCTACCGCCTGCGCATCGCCGAAAAACTGCGCCGCTGGTTGGCCCGCAGCAGCACCCGCCAAGAATGGCTGCCCGCCCTCGCCCGCCAAATCCCCGCCGCCCTGCAAACCATCCCGCCGCCAGAAGCCGCCCGCCTCGGCGCCGCCTTTTTAGCCACACACGGCAGCGGCAAACAACTCGGCACCGCCCTCTCCCAAGCCCTGCTCCTGCTCGACCAGCAAGGGCTACCTGAGACCCTGCAAACCGCCCTGCTCGGCCAAATCCGCCATTGGATCAAACAGCCCGACACCCGCGTTTTGCTCGAAGAAAACCTCCGCGCCTGGGCGGAAAAAATCGAAACCAGCCAGCCCGACACCTGGGACAAACTCAAAGCCCAGCTGCGCGGCCGCCTCGTTGGCCAAATCGACAGCTGGGTGGCGCAAAAAGCCCTCGACTGGGCCGACAACTACCTCGAATCCGCCCTCACCAGCCCGCAGCACGAGCTGCGCACCGCCTTCCGCCGCCAATACCGCGCCCTTGCCCAAGAGCTCGCCACATCAGAAGCCTGGCAGCGCAAACTCGCCATGGCCAAACGCCGCCTGGCCGACTCTCCCGAGCTGCAGCAGCACATCGCCCAACTGTGGCAAAGCCTCACCACCCGCCTCGCCGCCGATGCCCAACGCCCCGATTCCGCCGCTGCACGCCGGCTGAACAGCCTACTCACCTACCTGCTGCAGCAACACGCCGCCACCCCGCAGCAGCTGCGCCGCCTCAACGTGCGCCTCGCCCTGCTCGCCCGCAGCCTGGTGCGCCGCCACCGCCACGCCGCCGCCGAATTTATCGCCGACAAAGTGAAAAGCTGGGACAGCCGCCAAATGAGCGACAAACTCGAGCTTTCCATCGGCCGCGATTTGCAGTTTATCCGCATCAACGGCACCTTGGTCGGCGGCCTGGTCGGCCTGCTGATTTACACCCTCAGCCAATGGCTGCCCGCACTGTAGGCCACTTTCAGCTGTAAAAGGCTACCTGAAAACACACGAAGCCAGTTTCTGCCCCGCCCAAACCAGTTATCCCTTCGATAAACATGCAACGCCATAGAAAGGAATCATCATGATCCTCACCCGCCAGCAAGCCCTCGATATTTTCCGCCGCCGCGTTTCCACCCGCTACTACGACCCCGCGCACAAAATCAGCGCCGAAGATTTCGCCGCCATCCTCGATTTCGGCCGCCTCTCGCCCAGCTCTGTCGGCTCCGAACCGTGGAAGTTTCTGGTGATCCAAAACCAAGAGCTGCGCGAAAAAATCAAGCCTGTGGCCTGGGGCATGCAGGCCACCATTGCCGAAGCCAGCCACCTAGTAATCCTGCTGGCGAAAAACACGCCCGCTACGACAGCCCCTTTTTCAGAGAGCTGGTGAGCCGGCGCGGCTTCACCCCCGAGCAGCGCGCCGCTGCCCTTGAGCGCTACCGTAGCTTCCAAATCCACGATATCGCCATCGCCGACGACGAACGTGCCCTGTTCGACTGGGCAAGCAAGCAAAGCTACATCGCCCTGGCCAATATGCTCACCGGCGCCGCCATGCTCGGCATCGATTCCTGCGCCGTGGAAGGCATGGACTACGCCGCCGTGGAGCACATCCTCGCCCAAGCCGGACTGCTCGACCCTGCCGAATACGGCGTGTCCGTGGCCGCCACCTTCGGCTACCGCGCCCGCGATATTCAGCCCAAACCACGCCGCGATGCCGCCGAAACCGTGATTTGGGCGGAATAAAGCAAACGGCCGAGCCGATAGCTTCAGCCTCGCCGAAAACGCACGAAGCGGTAATAAAACATTTCAGGTAGCCCCATCCAAGGCTACCTGAAAAAAGGAAACACCATGTCCGCCCCCATCCACCTCTACCGCCCGCTCCACACCCTCAAACCCTTCGGCAGCAATATCTGGATTGCCGATGGCGGCACCGTGCGCATGGCCTTTCCGCTCGGCCTGAGCATCCCCTTCAGCACCCGCATGACGGTTATCCGCCTCGCCGATGGCGGCCTCTGGTGCCACTCCCCCATCGAGCCAAACCCGGAGCTGTTATCCCAAATCAACGCACTGGGCGAAGTGCGCCACCTCGTCTCGCCCAACCGCATCCACTACGCCCATATCCCCGCCTGGCAAACACACTACCCCCAAGCTACCACCTGGGCCAGCCTCGGCGTGCGCGAACGCGCCGCTGCCCAGCGCATTGCCGTAGCCTTAGATGCCGATTTGGGCCCCAGCGCCCCGCCCCAATGGGCAGACGACATCGCCCAACTCCCCTTCCTCGGCAGTTCGGCCATGACCGAAACCGTTTTCTTCCACCACACCAGCCGTACCCTGATCCTCACCGACCTTATCGAAAACTTCGAGCCCAACAAATTCCCCAGCCGCTTCTGGGCGCAGGTAATGAAATGGGTCGGCATTGCCGAGCCCGACGGCAAAGCCCCGCCCGACTGGCGCGCCACCTTCCGCAACCGCGCCGCCGCCCGCGAGAGCCTGGCGCAAATGCTTGCCTGGCTGCCAAAAAAAATCATCCTCGCCCACGGCCGCTGCTACGAAACCAACGGCACCGCCGAACTGCGCCGCGCCTTCCGCTGGCTCCAGCCGGATCAATCCAAATAGTCGCCACAAGGATTGAGGCAAGGCCCCATATCTCTCTGATTTTGCAACAACGATTAAAGGCCACCTGAAACTTTCAGGTAGCCTTTTGCATAAGCAGCACAAACCGGCCGGCCGGTTTGCCTTTCCATCAACGGATCGTGTTGCCGATACGCGATCTGTCGCCTACGTTCATCCACACGAAAAACGCTTTGCCCACAATCAGCTTGTCGTCCACAAAGCCCCAGTAGCGCGAATCGGCGCTGCTGTCGCGGTTGTCGCCCATGGCGAAATACTTGCCCGCCGGCACGGTGCATTTAAAGCCGCTGCCGTCTGCTTTGTATTCGCAATTTTCGCGCAAGCCACTTTGGTAGCCGTTTGCAGCAAAATTATTGGCGGATTCGGCCAAGAAGGGGATGGAAACCGTGGGCGCATTTTCATTTTTCAGCACCTCGAAATGGCGGCCTTCCCAATCGACGGAAAAGCGGGTGGCTTCCAGAATCCGCTCCGGTTTGTAATCATCGGGATATTGGTAGCCGCCCACCAAATTATCCTGCTCGGTTTTACCGTTTACCGTCAGCACCTTATCATGGTATTCCACCACATCGCCCGGCAGACCGACAATGCGCTTGATGTAGTTGGTGTCCGGCTCCACCGGATAATTAAACACCACCACATCGCCGCGCTGCACTTGCCCCACCGGAATCAGCACATTATTCAACACCGGCACGCGGATGCCGTAGCTGAACTTATTCACCAACACAAAGTCACCCTTCACCAGCCCCGGCCGCATCGAGCTAGAGGGAATCTGAAACGGCTCGGCCACAAAGGTGCGCAGCACAAACACCACCAAAATCAGCGGGAAGAAACTGCCCATATAATCGCGGAAATGATTGTCGTCTTGCGCGGCTTCTTCGGCATTGTCGGTCTGCCGCATACGCTGTTTGCGTGCCGCGCGCGCCCACAGCCACACCGCGCCGGTAAACAGTACCAGCAGCAGCAAAACCGCCGTAAGGCTCATCAGCTTGGCCAAGAGGCCGAACGAGCCCACCATCATCAGGAGGTAGCCCCATTGCAGGCCGCCGCTCCATTCGCCGTTTTCCTGCCGTGTTTTACCGCTCACGGCAAACAGCACGATGCCGGCCACCACAGCGGCGATGGCGGCATAAAGGATTATATTGGATTGTTCCACTTTTATATTTTCCCGTTTGAAATAAGTTCGATAAGCTTTAAGCTACTTATCGCCCACCTGCAAAATCGCCAAGAACGCGCTCTGCGGGATTTCCACATTGCCCACCTGCTTCATGCGTTTCTTACCGGCCTTTTGTTTTTCCAGCAGTTTCTTCTTACGCGTAATATCGCCACCATAACATTTAGCCAATACGTTTTTGCGCAGCGCCTTCACGTTTTCGCGGGCGATAATCTGGCTGCCGATGGCGGCCTGCACGGCGATGTCGAACATTTGGCGCGGAATCAGTTCGCGCATTTTCGCTGCCAGCTCGCGGCCGCGGTGTACGGCGTTTTGGCGGTGCACAATCAGGCTGAGCGCATCCACTTTGTCGCCATTCACCATAATATCTAGTTTCACCAAATTGGCGGCACGGAACTCTTTGAAATGGTAGTCCAGCGAAGCATAGCCGCGCGAGGTAGATTTGAGTTTGTCGAAAAAGTCCATCACCACTTCGTTCATTGGCAAATCATAGGTGAGCATCACCTGGCGGCCGAGATACTGCATATTGATTTGCACGCCGCGCTTCTGGTTGCACAGCGTCATCACATTGCCCACGTATTCCTGTGGCACCAGGATGGTGGCGGTGATAATCGGCTCCAAAATGGATTCCACCGTGGCCAAATCCGGCAGTTTAGAAGGATTTTCCACTTCGATATGTTCGCCAGTCTTCAAAATCACTTCATACACCACGGTAGGCGCGGTGGTAATCAAGTCCATATCGAACTCGCGCTCCAAGCGTTCCTGCACGATTTCCAAGTGCAGCAAGCCCAAGAAGCCGCAGCGGAAGCCGAAACCTAGCGCTTGAGACACTTCCGGCTCAAATTTTAATGAAGCATCATTGAGTTGCAGTTTTTCCAGCGCATCGCGCAGGGCTTCGTAGTCGTGGCTTTCCACCGGATAGAGGCCGGCAAATACCTGGCTTTGTACTTCTTTAAATCCGGGCAGCGGCTCGGAAGCAGGGTTTTGCACCAGCGTTACCGTATCGCCCACTTTAGCTTGGCCGAGCTCTTTCACACCGGTAATCAAAAAGCCCACTTCGCCCGCTTTAAGCTCTTGTCTGTTCACTGATTTGGGTGTAAACACACCGAGCTGCTCCACTTGGCTTTCGGCCTTGGTGGACATAAAGCGTACTTTGTCTTTCAGTTTCAGCTGGCCATTTTTCACGCGGATCAGCATCACCACGCCAACATAGTTGTCGAACCACGAATCGATAATTACAGCTTGCAGCGGCGCGTTTTCGTCGCCTTCCGGCGCGGGGATTTTGGCCACGATTTCTTCCAGCACGTCTTCCACGCCCAGCCCGGATTTGGCCGAGCAGGTTACCGCGCCCACCGCATCAATGCCGACGATGTCTTCAATTTCCTGCGCCACGCGGTCTGGATCGGCGGCGGGCAAATCAATTTTGTTCAGCACCGGCACTACTTCCACGCCCAAATCAATCGCGGTGTAGCAGTTGGCCACGGTTTGCGCTTCCACGCCCTGCGATGCGTCCACTACCAACAGCGCGCCTTCGCAGGCGGAAAGCGAGCGGGAAACTTCGTAGGAAAAGTCGACGTGCCCGGGCGTATCAATCAGATTTAAAAGATAAGTTTCGCCATTACGGGCTTTATAGTTCAGCGCGGCGGTTTGCGCCTTAATCGTGATGCCGCGCTCTTTTTCGATGTCCATGCTGTCCAAAACCTGCGAACTCATTTCGCGGTTTTCCAAGCCGCCGCAGTGTTGGATGAAGCGGTCGGCAAGCGTGGATTTACCGTGGTCAATATGGGCGATGATGGAGAAATTGCGGATATTGTTCATATTTTGGCAAAAAAGTAAGCGGTCGTGATGGCAGGCAAAAGCATCGGCTTGGCCGATATGGGCTACCTGAAAAAGCGGAGCTTCAGCAAAGTTATAGTGAATTAAATTTAAACCAGTACAGCGTTGGCTTGCCTTGCCGTACTATTTGTACTGTCTGCGGCTCGCCGCCTTGTCCTGATTTAAATTTAATCCACTATAAAATAGCGGCGGCAACACAGCAAGCCGTGCCGAAACCGAGCTGCGTATTCTAGCCGAAAACGCTTGAAGCTGCCCGACAATTTAGCGGCCTCCTGCTTGACCCAGCACAAGTAAAAAGCGCAAGCCCCAGCCCGATAGCGCAGAATCGGGTATCATGCCCGTTTTTCGTATCGGGCTACCTGAAACCGCCGATTGGATTTTAGCTTCGTTTAAGTACCATTTTTTCAGGTAGCCTCCAAGCCGCTCCCTCACTATGCACGCCCTACTCCGCCTCATCCGCCCGCGCACCCTGCCGCTGGCCCTTGCCGCTGTTTGCTGCGGCAATGCCATCGCTTGGCACAGCAGCCCCGCAAGCTGGCGCGGCAGCGTGTTCCTGCTCAGCCTGCTCACTGCGCTGGCCCTGCAAATCGTCTCCAATATCGCCAACGACTACGGCGACGGCATACGCGGTACCGACCGCCACCGCGTGCCCGATGCGCCCGAGCGCCTCACCGCCAGCGGCCAAATTTCCCTCCTACACATCCGCCGTCTCCTCGTCGCCAGCGTATTGGCCGCCCTACTCCTCGGTGGTGCACTCATCGCCCTCAGCTTGCGCCACCCACAGCAATGGCTCGCTTTCTTGCTCTTAGGCAGCCTCGCCCTCGCCGCTGCCCTCACCTACACCCTCGGCCGCCACGCCTACGGCTACCACGGGCTGGGCGAAATCAGCGTCTTCCTGTTCTTCGGCCTGCTCGGCGTGCAGGGCAGCGCCTACCTGCAACAAGGCAGCTGCCCGCCCGAAGGCTGGCTGCCCGCCGCCGGCTGCGGCCTGCTCGCCGCTGCCGTACTGCACATCAACAATATGCGCGACATCGAAAGCGACTGCCAATCCGGCAAAACCACCCCCGCCACCCGGCTGGGCTTTGAGCGCAGCAAAACCCTGCACCGCCTCCTCCTGGCCGCCGCCCTCATCTGCTACGCCGCCCTTGCCCCGCAAATCCCCAGCGGCCTCTTCTGGCTAACTGCACTACCGCTGGCCGCCACCCACCTGCACCGCCTGCAAACCGCCACCAGCCCCGCTGCCGCCGGTCGCGAACTGCCACACATCGTGCGCCTTGCCCTGGCCGTCAACCCGCTATTCGGCAGCGGCCTGCTGCTCGACTCTCTAATCGCCGTATAACTGAATCACTCAACCCTTCTCTTTCAGGTAGCCTTTGCAGATAAATCAGGCGTCATCATCTCAGCAAAGTATCGGCTTATTAATCCACGATGGCTCCTGTGCAAATGATTAAGTCTCTCTCTCTTCCCTGCACGCTACCTGAAACCCAAAAGGCTACCTGAAAAACGGCTGTTGCCGGCGGTGGGTTTTCCATCCTCCGGCAACAGCCGTTATGGGGTTTGGCCTAGCTTAGTTCAGCTGGTCGATTTTCAGCTGTATAAACTCGCGTCCTTGGTCGTCTTGGGGCAGTTTGTCCATCGCCTGTTTGTAGGCGGCGGCGGCTTCGCTGCGTTTGCCTTGGGCAGCGTAAATGTCGCCTTTGGTTTCCAGCAGGATGCCGGCGTAGGCTTCATCGGTATTCATACCGAGGGTGGCGATGGCGTCATCGTATTTCTGCTGCTGCAGCTGCACGGTGGCCAAGCGCTGGATGGCCATGGCGCGGATAAGCGGTTCTTGGTGGTATTTGAGCACCCAGTTCAGGTGGCCGATGGCTTCGTCGTATTTGCCTTGGTCGAAGGCGGCGCCGGCCTGCATCAGGGTGGCTTGGGCGGCGGAAACGCTGGTCGGATACTGGCTTTGCAGTTGGGTGAGCAGCTTGGCGGCTTCGGCAGGCTTGCCGGCCTGCTGGTTTTCCGCCCACTGGTCGAACACGGCCACGGCTTCGTTGCTCACGTTGCGCTGGTGGCTGCGGTACATCACCCAGCCGAAGTAGCCGATGGCGGCCACCACAAGCAGGGCAAACAGCCAACGCCCCCAGCTGCGCCAGAAATATTTGAAGTTTTCAATTTCTTCTTGGTCTTTTAAATCGTAAACAGCCATTTAACCTATCCATTCGTTTAATTGTTTAAGCAAATCGGCAGCAGGCACGCTCACTTGGCCGCGCCCTTGCTGCATGTCTTTGAGACTGGCTTTGCCTTCGGCCAGCTCGCCTTCGCCCACGATCAGCGCCACTTTGGCACCGGAAGCATCGGCTTTTTTCATTTGGGCGGCCAGTTTCTGGCTGCCGGAATGTTGCAGCACGCTGAAGCCGGCGGCGCGGGCGGCGGCGGCATACTGCATACTGGGCAGCAGGGTGTCGCCGCCTTGGTGTATCACATAAATATCGGGTGCGGCATCGGCTTGCAGGTTGCCGTATTCGTGCACCAACAGCAACAGGCGCTCCACGCCCATGGCAAAGCCGATGGAGGGGGCGGGTTTGCCGCCGAGCTCTTCAATCAGGCCGTCGTAGCGGCCGCCGCCGCACACGGTGGCTTGGGCGCCGAGTTTGTCGGTGGTCCATTCGAACACGGTTTGGTTGTAGTAGTCCAGCCCGCGCACGAGGCGGTGGTTTTCCACATAGGCGATGCCCAAGCCGTCGAGCAGGGCTTTGAAACCGGCGTAGTGGGCGCGGGAGGCTTCACCGAGATAATCGGCCAGGCGCGGGGCGCCGTTGCAGATTTCTTGCAAATCGGGATTTTTGCTGTCCAACACGCGCAGCGGATTGGTGTGCATACGGCGGCGGCTGTCTTCGTCCAGCGCGGCTTCGTGCTGTTTCAGGTAGCCTACCAAGGCAGCACGGTGAGCGGCGCGTTCTTCGCGGTTGCCCAGGCTGTTGATTTCCAAAGTCAGGTATTGGCTGATGCCGAGCTCGCGCCACAAATCGGCGCACATGGCGATGATTTCGGCATCGATATCGGGGCCTTCAAAGCCCAGCGCTTCCACGCCCACTTGGTGGAATTGGCGGTAGCGGCCTTTCTGCGGGCGTTCGCGGCGGAACATGGGGCCCATATACCACAACTTCTGGCCGCCGTTATACAGCAGATTATGCTCCACCACGGCGCGCAGGCAGGAGGCGGTGCCTTCGGGGCGCAGGCTGAGGCTGAGGGTGTCGTTGGAGTCGGCAAAGGTATACATTTCCTTGCCCACCACATCGGTGTCCTCGCCGATAGAGCGCACGAAAAGGCCGGTTTGCTCCACAATCGGGGTACGGATTTGGCGGTAGCCGAAACGGTGCGCCCATTGGCCGATGCGGTTTTCAAAGGTCTGCCAGAAGGCGGCGGTGAGCTTGAAATCTTTCTGCTCCACCGGCAAGAGGTCGTTCATGCCTTTTACGGCTTGGATTTTTTGTCCCATGATTCGGTTTGGGGAGAGGGGTAAACGAAAAAGCGGATTATAGCGGATATGTGGGAGTTCGGGCTAAAGCTGTGTGCAAGGCTACCTGAAAAAATGCTGCGGGCAGTTTTCAGGTAGCCTCTGCCAACACCGCCCATTCGGCTTCGGGGAAATGCCGCTGCAGGTAATCGCGCAAATAGCGTTCGGTTCCCGCACCGATTACGGGGTCAACAGCGGGATAGCGGTTGTACACCAGCCGCTGCACCGGCAGGCCGGCATGGCGGGCGGCAGCAAGGCTGAGCAGGGTATGGTTGATGCTGCCCAGACGGCCGGATGTGACCAACACCAGCGAATAGCCGCGTTCGGCGGCAAAGTCGAGCAGGGTTTGCTCGCGGTTTAGCGGCACCATCAGCCCGCCCACCCCTTCGAGCAACACGGTGTCGTAGCTTTGCAGCAGGCTATGGGTGGCTTTATCAATCACTTCCAGGGAAATCGGGCGCTGTTCCTGCTCGGCAGCCAGGTGCGGTGAGCAGGGGTAGGCAAACACATAGGGGCAGGTGCTGCCGTTGCGGTCGTGCTCGGTGAGCCCGATGCCTTGCAGGCGGCGGTGGGTTTGGATGTCTTCGGCGATGCCTTGGCAGCCGGTTTGCACGATTTTTTATGTGATCACACGGCGGCCAGCTCTTTGGCATACAGGCCGGTGGCGATGCTTTTGCCGATGCCGGTGTCGATGCCGCTGACAAAATAAACTTGTTTCTGCATACTGTTTTCCTCTCTGCAAACAGGCTACCTGAAAATTTCAGGTAGCCTTCAGCGCGTGTAGCATCATTCGGGCTGCGGCCATGCTTCGCCGTATTCCTCCGCCACTGCCGCCAAAGTCTGTTCGGCCAAGAAATCCAATTCCTGCTGGCTGATCACAAACGGCGGCATCAGATACACCAGCCGCCCAAACGGCCGTACCCACACGCCTTTTTCCACCAGCCGCGGCTGCAAGGAAGCCGTGTTGACCGGCTGCGCCATCTCCAACACGCCAATCGCGCCCAGCACCCGCACTTCGCGCACGCAACGCCATTGCGCCGCCGCAGCCAGTTTGCGCCGCAGCGTTTGCTCGATATTGGCCACCCGCTGCCGCCACGGGCTTTCCCGCAGCATCGCCACGCTCTCGGCCGCTACCGTGCAGGCCAGCGGATTGGCCATGAAGGTGGGGCCGTGCATAAACGCGCCTGCTTGGCCCCGGCTGATGGCTGCGGAAATTTCCTCGGTGCACACCGCCGCCGACAAGGTGAGATAACCGCCGGTGAGCCCCTTGCCCAACAAGATAATGTCCGGCACCACGCCGGCATGCTCCAAGGCAAACATTTCGCCGCTGCGGCCGAAGCCGGTGGCGATTTCGTCAAAAATCAGCAGCACGCCGTATCGGCTGCACAATGCCCGCGCCTGCCGCAGATATTCGGAATGGTAGAAATACATTCCGCCCGCCCCCTGCACCACCGGCTCTAAAATCAGCGCCGCCAATTCATCGTGTTTTTCTGCCAACAAGTTTTCCAACGGGCGGATACTTTCCGGCTGCCATTCGCCATGGAACGGGCTGGCCGGTTGCGGCAGGAAATATTGCACCGGCAGGTTGCTCGAAAAGGCATAAGTAACAAAAAAGGTGCTATTTCAGAGAACCTTGCCAGTAAGTAACA
>CAUUTP010000017.1:0-27631 GCA_963548155.1 uncultured Eikenella sp. | reverse complement strand
AATGGGACAAAGCCGACGGCTACAAAGTCAGCCGCGACTGCTACAACTCCTATTTCTACGTCGTCGAAGACGAAGAAATTAATGCGCTCGATAAATTCCTGCTGCACGGCAAAGAGCTGGTGGACTGGCTTGATGGCGGCTCCGCACTACACCTGAACCTCGACGAAGCCCTGCCCGAATCTGGCTACCGCTCGCTCTTGGACATTGCCGCACAAACCGGCTGCAACTACTTCTGCGTGAACGTACGCATCACCATCTGCAACGGCTGCGGCCACATCGACAAACGCACCCTGCACGCCTGTTCTACCTGTGGGTCGCACGACATCGACTACGGCACCCGTGTCATCGGCTACCTGAAACGCGTATCCGCATTCAGCAGCGGTCGTCGCAAAGAACACGCACTGCGGCACTACCACCGTGAGCAGCAACAGCAGAAATGGCGGCAAGTCGCCTAAGCTGTTTGCCATGAAGTCTGCCATTTTCAGGTAGCCTTTCCCCCATCTTAGGGCTACCTGAAAACTTCAAGCACACCGCCAAAGCGGTGTGCCTTTTTATGTGTTGGGCATCTAGTTTGTTAGGGTAGGGGAGGCCTTGCAGGAATGACGCAGCAAGCTAACTGGCACCAAACAAGTTATGCTGTGGCCTATCAATTTGGCCACTTCTCCTGCTGTGGGCACTGTTTCTTTTACCCTAATCAAAGGCTACCTGAAAATAGTCCCCACCAAATTGACGATCTTTTAGCAGCGGGTCTATAGTCAAGCCAACTATCTTAATACAACAAACAGGAGCGGAATCGTGGAAAAACTCACCCCCAAATCCTTCATGATGCACCTGCTCAACGGCTCGGCCTTAGGCATTGTGGTCGCCCTGGTGCCGGGTGCGCTGTTGGGCGAGCTGTTTAAGGCGCTCACGCCGTATTGCGAGCCGCTGGGCATGCTTACGCAGATGATCGGCGCCACCAACGCCATGGTCGGCATCGCCGTGGGCGTGGCCATCGGCTATATGTTTAAATTCACGCCGATTGAATCGATTTCGGTGGGGCTGGCCACCATGGCGGCCGGCGGAGCGGTGCGTTTTGCCGACGGCATTATCCAGCTCAAGGGCACGGGCGATATTTTCACCATGGTGTTCACTGCCGGCATTGCCGCCGGCCTGATTGTGCTGCTGCGCGGCAAGGTGCGCGGCTATGCGATTTTGGTGGTGCCTGTGGTGAGCCTGTTTGTGGCGGGCGCGCTGGGGCGGCTGGCGTTTCCGTATTTCATCGCCTTTTCGCAGCTGCTGGGCTCGTGGATTGCCCACCTGCTCACGCTGGAGCAAACGCTGATGGCGGTGTTGATTGCCATCGCGTTTGCCTGCCTGATTGTGTCGCCGGTGTCGTCTGTGGGCATTGCCACGGCAATCCACTTGGCCGGGGTGGGCTCGGGTGCGGCCAATTTGGGTATTTGCGCCTGTGCGTTTTCGTTGGCCGTGGCCGGGCGGCGGGTAAACCCATTGGGCACTTGCGCGGCGCATTTTGTGGGCTCGCCCAAGCTTTCGATGCCCAATATCGTGGCCAAACCCAAGCTCTTGCTGCCGATTATGCTCAATGCCGCATTGGCCGGGGTGCTGGCTTCGCTGTTTCGCATCCAAGGCACGGAATTTAGTGCGGGCTTTGGCATCAGCGGCCTCATCGGGCCGGTGAACCATTTGAAACTCGCCGGCTGGGGCGCGGGGCAGCTGGCGGTGTCGCTGCTGGTGTTTGTGATTGTGCCCGTGGCCGGGGCGTTTGCGGTGGATTGGCTGTTTGTGAATAAGCTTAAATGGATTGCGCCGGAAGATTACAAGATTGATGTGTCATGAAAAGAGGCTACCTGAAAAATGGGAAAGCAGTTTTAACTTCGTTGAAGCTGCGCTTTAGCTTTGCAGAAACTCGTCTTCCTACGGAACCCTCGTTTTCAGGTAGCCTTTGGTTTGTGTGTCGAAAGGCTGCCTGAAAAGCAAAATTACCTTGCCCTGCTATATAATCCGCCGCCATGAACACCATCGAATCCGCCCAAAACCCTGCGCTCAAACATCTGGCCAGACTGTTGCGCAGCGCCCGTGCGCGCCGCGAGAGCGGGCAGGCCGTGCTGGAAGGGGTGCATTTGCTCGCCGCCTATTTGCAGGCCGGCGGGCAGGTGCTGCAAGCTTATGTGCCGGCCAGCAAAATGCAGCAGCCGGAAACCGTGCAGTTGCTCTCGCAGCTGCCATCCGAACGGGTGGTGCAGACGGCGGGCGCGGCCTTGCAGAAAATCACCAGCCTCACCGATGCCGAAGAAATCACCGCGCTGATTGCGCTGCCGCCCACCGAACCGTTTGATGCCGAGGCCGATTGCGTGGTGCTGGAGCGTATTCAAGACCCGGGTAATATCGGCACGATTCTGCGCAGCGCGGCGGCAGCGGGCGTGGGGCAGGTGGTGCTTTCTGCCGATTGTGCCGATGCGTGGTCGCCCAAGGTGCTGCGTGCGGGCATGGGGGCACATTTCGCGCTGCGCTTATTTGTTGAGCCGGATTTGGCCTCGTGGCGGGAACGATGCTGCGTGCCACTGTTGGCCACCGCGCTGCACCGCAACAGCGTAAACCTGTACGATTGCGATTTGTGCGCATCCGCCGCTTGGTTGTTTGGCAACGAAGGCGCGGGCGTGAGCGAAACCATGCTGGCAGCAGCCAGCCGCCTCGTACATATTCCGATGGCGGCACAAACCGAATCGCTGAACGTGGCGATGGCGGCCACCGTTTGCTTGTTTGAGCAGATGCGGCAGCGGTTGTAGCGGAAGTTTGGTTTTTGCGCAAAAGGCTACCTGAAAACTCAGCTTTCTTTGGAAGCCTCGTTTTCAGGTAGCCTTTTGGTTGCACAGCGGCATCATCTTTAGTGCGATTTTGCCTATGCGGCTGTTTTTGACAGCGGTTTTGTGCCATAATCCGCGCCTGCCTGTTTTAGCAGGCATATAGGAGTTGGCGTGGGTCTTCCCGGCTCGGCCAGCTTGTCCGGCCGCAAGGCTATATTTTTGGAGTTTTATTATGGCATTAACCGTAGAACAAAAAGCGCAAATCATCAAAGATTTCCAGCGCAAAGAAGGCGATACTGGCTCTTCTGAAGTGCAAATCGCTCTCTTGACTTTCCGCATCAACGATCTGGCTCCGCACTTCAAAGCCAACCCGAAAGATTTCCACAGCCGCCGCGGCCTGTTGAAAATGGTGAGCGCCCGCCGCCGCCTGTTGGCCTACCTGCGCAACACCGATGTGGACACCTACCGTGATGTGATTACCCGCCTGAATCTGCGTAAGTAATCGTTGTCCAATAAAAACCGTGCCGCCGGAAAACTCCGGCGGCACGGTTTTTTGTTTGAACTGCGTTGCAGCTGCACTTTAGCTGGGCAGTAACTCAGCTTTCACTTTGTCAAACCGTGGTCCGCCTCTCAGAAACTCGGCCTCCTGAGGAACCCTCGTTTTAACTTCGTTGAAGCTGCGCTTTCAGGTAGCCTGCTGGATGGTGAGGCTACCTGAAAAGGGTATCGTTTAAGTGCTTATTTTGTGGTTGCAGCGTTGTGTTGCCTTTCCGCCTACAGACATGATTTGTGGCTCACCACCTATAAAAAATGTGTTTCAGTAGTAGGGCAGGCTTTCAGGTAGCCTTTCCCAGCAGCCGGGCAATTTCGGCCACGATGGCATCGGCGGTATCGCGTTTGCCCATTTCCGGCAGCGCGGTTTCGGCCGAGTCGCTGATGAGCGTTACTTGGTTGTTGCCGCTGCCCATGGCGCTGACGGCGTGGTTGGCCACGATCAGCGGCACGCCTTTGCGCAGCCGTTTGGCGCGGGCGTGTTCGAGCACGTTGTGGCTTTCGGCGGCGAAGCCCACGCAGAAGGGCGCGTTGGGCAGCCGAGCCATGGCGGCGAGGATGTCTGGGTTTTCGGCCAATTCGATAACGGGCGGCGTGCCGCTGCCGTCTTTTTTCAGCTTTTTGGCGCTGCGGTTGGCTACATGGTAGTCGGCCACGGCGGCTACGCTGATAAACACATCGCAGTTATCTACTTCCCTCATCACGGCTTCGTGCATTTCACGGGCGCTGTGGGCGTGGTGTACGGCTATGCCTGTAGGCGGGGCTACCTGAAGCTGCCCGGCCACCAGCACCACTTCCGCCCCGGCAGCACGGCAGGCCTGCGCTAGCGCCACGCCCATGCGGCCGCTGGACAAGTTGGTGATGCCGCGCACGGGGTCGATGGCTTCAAAGGTGGCGCCGGCCGTGAGCAATACGCGTTTGCCGGCGAACAGTTTGGGTGTCCACAAGTCGGGCAGCAGTTCGGCCAATTCAGCGGCTTCGAGCATGCGGCCTTCGCCGGTTTCGCCGCAGGCCTGGCTGCCGCTGGCGGGGCCGAACACGGTGATGCCGTCGGCTTGCAGTTGGTCGATGTTGCGCAGGTTGGCCGGGTTGCGCCACATTTCCACGTTCATGGCAGGGGCAACGGCCAGCGGACAGGCGCGGGCGGCAGCCAGGGTAGAGAGCAGGTTGTCGGCCATGCCGTGGGCGATTTTGGCCAGGGTGTTGGCGCTGGCGGGGGCGATAAGGAACACATCGGCCTCACGGCTGAGGCGGATGTGCGCCATGCCGTCGGCGGAGTCGGCAGTATCGTCCGTCCACACGGTGTGCCCGCTCAGGGCTTGGAAGGTTTGCGGAGAAACGAAACCGGCAGCGGCGCGGCTCATGGCCACGCTTACGGTGTGCCCCTGTTTTCTGAGCAGGCGCACAAGTTCGCAGGATTTATAGGCAGCAATGCCGCCGCTGATGCCGAGCAGGATGTGTTTGGTTGGCATGGTATATGGTGTGATGTGAAAAGATGGGCGTTATGGTAACACAGGGCTGGGCGGGGTGTTTCAGGTAGCCTTCGGATAGGGGAAGGCTACCTGAAACTAGTTGTTGTGCATCGATAATAGAGGAACAGTATCCATTTAGAGTAATTGTTTCAATGAGATGTGCTATATTGCTGTTTTGTAGCTTTTATCCATCAATTGCTGTTATTGGCGGTAAGTTTTCGTTAGTTCTCTTGCTTGCATATGCTAGAATCCGCCGTTTTTATTTTGCGGAACGGTATGCGGGCATTTGAAACCATGTTCAAATGCGTCAGCGTATTTGCACTTAATGAGTTAATTTAATAAATAAAATTTATAATATCGTGTACTCTGAAGAGCGTGGCACCTGGGTGGTGTGCTCAGAATTGGAGCGCGCTAGCCGGAAGAAGTCTTCCAGTAATTCTGCCGCCAAACTGCTTGCTTCTGCTGCAGTGGTTGGTCTTGGCGTATCTGCTTTGCCCGCAGCAGCTTCTACCTGTGGTAATGGTAGTGCTGTAGCCAGTGGCGGCAGCTGCGATATGGGTGTTTATACTGCAGCCGCAAACGACAATAAAGTCGGTCAGGCTTTGGTAACCGGTGGTGATACTGTTACCTTAACATCGCCTAATATCAACAACATTACCGGTAATAATAACGACCGCTCTATTAGAGGTGGTAAGTTAAGCGAGCTCTTTACTGACCCCGCCGTTATTGCAGAGCTGAATCAGCGCCAACGCCTGCTCGCTAACCAAAAGGGTCGTACAGTTAATGTGACGGATCCTGCTACTAACAGCAACCAAACAGTCAACGTTTACAATAATATTCGTTCCATATCTGCAGCAGATGTTCAAAGTACTGTATCAACGGGTAATGATATATACGTTGATATGCGTTTGGGTACCGCTAATGGTAACGGCAGCAAAATTATTGCCACCTTAGGTGATCCGGCTGCTGCTATGGCAGATGAGACTACTACTCCGAACACTGTAAAAACACTGATTGCTTTAAAAAACTCTCGTTTGGTACAGGCCGAAGCCGGCGGGTCGGCAGAATGGGTATCTAAAAACCACATTATATTTTGAAGAAACCCGTGTAGCTTCCCAAGAGATGGCGATTAGCCAGGTTTTGTTTAAGCCAAAATGCGAAAAACCAAATTGCTTACCACATCAATGGTGGCAATGCTGTTGCCAACGTAGCTGCCTTGGCCAACAGTACCGACATCACTACCGAGAACTCCACTATGTTCCGTGCAGATGCCGGTGGTACCGTTAATGCAACTGATCTCACCGTTACTGCATCCGGCAAAGATGCGGTGATTTTGGCTAGTGATGGCGCTGATGCAGCAGGTAAAGCTTCTGCTGTTAATGTGAATAATGGTACTTATAACCTGACTGGCAGCGGCTCTAAGGTGGCCTTGGTATCCGGCGGTGCCGCAGCTAGTTTAAAAGGCACGGCTAATGTTGCTGACACTGCCACCAATGCAACTATTGGTGTGGCAGATGGTAAAAACCACGGTTTGAACAACCAAGCAGTTGCCGGTAGTTCACCTAATAACAAAACCAAACTGGTTTCTGAACTGAACACCACTACCAACGCAGCTGGTGTAACCGGCTATACCGCGCAAAACAGCGGTACAGTGGACTATTCAGGCAACCTTGATCTGCAGGGGGCCAATAGCGTTGCCGTACAAACGCTGAATAACGGCACGGCCAACCTGAACAACGCAACAGTGAAAGCCAATGGTGATGTTTTGCGAGCCAATGCTGGCAACAATACCATCAACGTTAATGGCGGCACGGTAACCGGTACTACCAATGTATTTAACTCAGTTGCCGGCACCAACTCACTCGTTGCCACTAATGGCGCAGTGCTGAATGGTGTTATGTCGCTGGCGGCAGGTACTTCTTCCGTGGAGCTGGCTAACGGCACCACTTGGAATAATACCGGCAATTCCACTGTAACCAGCCTGGATAACGCCGGCACCGTAGCCTTTGCTACACCGACTACAGCTGCTGTGGGCAACTACAAAACCATCACCGTAAACGGTGACTACACCGGCAATAACGGTAAATTGGTGGTGAACACCCTGTGGAACAGCGATGCCGACAAAGATTCTGACCACCTGATCATTAAAGGCACCGCTAGCGGTACGACCGTGGTTAGCACGCCGAACGGCATCATCGGTAACATCAGCAAAACCAACGCCCAGCAATTCTCGTCTGACGTGGTTACTGTAGAAACCCCGAGTGCTAACGCCCCTAATCAGCAAGAAGGCCAGCCTGACGGCAATGCCATCTTCACCGGTACGGCTAACACCACCAATGCCGGCCAAGCTCAGCTTGTATTGAAGAGCACTGCCGGCGGTAAAAACGTGTACGCCTGGACGCTGTTTGCCGACCCCAATGCCGGCCCGTCGACCTATATCTATGCGCCTGCCGTAGCCGGCTATGTGCTGATGCCGCAAGTGAACCAAGAAATTGGCCACCACACCATCGGCACCCTGCACGAGCGTCGTGGCGAGAACCAAACCCTGGCTTGGGATGATTGCGCCCGTTGTGGCGAACAAGCCAAAGGCCAAACTTGGACTCGCCTCCTGGGCAGCCGCCTCGATAGCGATGGCAAAGAACGCTTCAATTTTGAAACCAAAATGGGCGGCTTCCAGATCGGCCACGATTTCGCTGTTCACCGCAACGATAAAGGCGGCCACCGTCTCACCGGCGGCTACCTGGCCTACACCCGAGCCAGTACCGATTTCTTCGACCGCTATCGTGCTGTAAACGGCAGCATCAGCCCTGACCACTACAGCGGTAAAGGCACTACCGATGTGGTTAGCCTCGGCTTGAGCAACACCTACTATGCCGCCAACGGCAGCTACTTCGACTTGGTTGGCCAGCTGAGCTGGTTGCGTAATAAATACCAAGATCGCGACAGCGCCAGCGTGAAACAAAACGGCTTGGGTGCTGCCCTTTCTGCCGAAGTTGGCCGTCCGTTTGCCTTAGGCAGCCATGCCGATAACCAAGGTGGCTGGCTGATTGAGCCGCAGGCACAACTGGTATACCAATACGTTGGTCTCAAAGATTTCAACGACGGTATCCGCCAAGTTAGCCAAGACAAGCAGCACAGCTTGCGCGGCCGCCTCGGTGCCCGCTTGGCCTACAACGGCCCCAGCCACAGCCTGCGTACCAACACCTTCTATGCCGTGGCCAACGTATGGCACGACTTTATCAAGCCGCATGGCGTAGATATCGGTGAAGACAACGTGCGCGAGAAACGCAATGCTACTTGGGGCGAAGTTGGCCTTGGTGCCCAGCTGCCCGTATCCAACAACGCCTATGTGTACGGCGATGCCCGCTACCAGCACAACTTTGGCAGCACCAGCCGCCATGGCTACCGTGGCAGCGTAGGCTTCAAATACACTTGGAAGTAAGCGTTTGATGCAGCAAAGGCTACCTGAAAATATTTGAACGAATAGTTTTCAGGTAGCCCCAACAAGGATTGAATACAATGAATCAGATTACAAAACCCTCCTCCTCACAGCCTTGGCCGCCGGTTTGAGCAGCCAAGCCGCCGCCCGCGACGTGCACCACCGCTGGTGTGCCGAAGAAGCGCCCGTTGCGCAATCCGTTGTGGCAGAGCCGCAAGTTGAGCGCATCAACCTTTCGGCTGATGCTCTGTTCCGCTTCAACCAATCGGATGCCGCCGATATGTTGCCCGAAGGCAAAGCCACCCTCGACCGCCTGGCCGAAAATTTCGTTAGCCGTCAAGACTATATCGACAGCATCGCCCTTACCGGCCACACCGACCGCCTCGGCAGCGAGCAATACAACTACAACCTCGGCCTACAGCGTGCCCAAACAGTGAAAAACTATCTGCAGGGCAAAGGCGTACAAGCCCCCATCAGCGTGGCCAGCGCCGGCGAAAGCCAGCCGGTTACCACGGCTTGTACCGGCACTCGCGCTACTGCGGCTCTGAAAGCCTGCCTGCAGCCCGATCGCCGCGTTACCGTGGATATTTCCGGCACAGCAGCGCAGTAGTAGTTAAGTCGGTTTAAATTAGAGGCTACCTGAAACGCAGCAGAGCGGAATTGCCGCGAAGCTGAAATTTCAGGTGGCCTTTTCTATGCTCGCACCGAAGCGTTATCTGGCTTGAGGTCTTTAACATGAGTTGAGGCTACCTGAAAGATATAGTGAATTAACAAAAACCAGTACAGCGTTGGCTCGCCTTGCCGTAACGTGTGTACTGTCTACGGCTCGCCGCCTTGTCCTGATTTAGATTTAATCCACTATAAAGGAAGGGCTTGCTGGCTCGGCCTAATAGCTTTCAGGTAGCCTTTTGCTGCACCGGTCTGCCCCAGCCGGCAATACTTTTCCTGCCGAATCGGCCAAAAGCGGGCGCATTTGGTTTTTTTCATTGCCCCTGCCGGTGCACTATCCTACAATTACGCTTTGCAGTCTGTGATTTATCGCTGCTTAAAATAGAAACGATACGGCCTTGGATTCGCCGCCTCTTTTCTGTTTTGCACCAGCAGACACAAACTGCCGCCTGCGGCTTCCCGTGCGGAAGCCGGTTTGCAACTGCTGCGGAGCCCTGTGCCCATGTCTGAAAAATATATTCCTCCCCAAAAGCCCTATCTGCAAATCAAAGACGTGGTGAAAACCTACGGCGAGAATTATGCGGTGGACCACATCGATTTGGATATCGACCGACACGAAATCTTCGCCCTGTTGGGCAGCTCCGGCTCGGGCAAATCCACGCTGCTGCGTATGCTGGCGGGTATGGAAACGCCGGATCAGGGCAAGATTATTTTGGACGGGCAAGACATCACCCGCCTGCCGCCCTATGATAGGCCGATTAACATGATGTTCCAAAGCTACGCCCTGTTCCCGCACATGACGGTGGAACAGAACATCGCCTTCGGCCTGAAGCAGGACAAAATGCCCAAAGACCAGATTGCCGAACGGGTAGAGGAAATGCTGCGCCTGGTGCAGATGAGCAAATACGCCAAACGCAAACCGCACCAGCTTTCCGGCGGGCAGCAGCAACGCATCGCGCTGGCCCGCGCTCTGGCCAAGCAGCCCAAACTTTTGCTGCTGGACGAGCCTTTGGGCGCGCTGGATAAAAACCTGCGCCAGCAAACCCAGCTGGAATTGGTGGATACGCTGGAGAAGGTGGGCGTAACCTGCATCATGGTAACGCACGACCAAGAAGAAGCCATGACCATGGCCACGCGCATCGCCATCATGTCGGAAGGCCAGTTGCAACAAGTAGGCACGCCGCGCGAGGTATACGACTTCCCCAATAGCCGCTTCACCGCCGAATTCATTGGCGAAACCAATATTTTTGAAGGCCATTTGGTGGTGGACGAGGCCGACCATGCCGAAATCGACTGCCCCGAGCTGGCGCAGAATATCCTCATCGACCACAGCGTGGCCGGACCGGAGGAGCAGACCATGTGGGTCAGCATCCGCCCGGAAGACATCAATATGCACAAGGAAAAGCCGGCCAATGTGGGCGAACACAACTGGACCATCGGCACGGTGAAGGAAGTTGCCTATTTGGGCAGCTTCGCCATCTATCATGTGCAGCTGCCCAGCGGGCGCATGGTGAAAAGCCAGGTGCTGTCGTCTTATTGGTATTTGGCCAACCTAGAGCCGCCCACTTGGGACGAAACCGTATATCTGAGCTGGCCGGCCAACCAGCCCGTGCCGCTCACCCGCTAAAGGCTACCTGAAAGCGAGGCTTCCGCAGGAAGACGAGTTTCTGCGGAGCGGACCGAGGTTCTCGTAGGAAGACGAGTTTCCGCGCAGCTAAAACGCAGCTGCAACACAGTGAACACCAACATACCGGTTCGGCAAGGCAGCCGAACATGAAAAGGTTACCTGAAACCTGAAACCGCACTTTCAGGCCAGGGCAAGCAAGAGAGGCTACCTGAAAAATGAAATGGCAGGCTTTAAAACGCAAACTCAGCCCCGGGCAGGGGCTGGTTATCGGCATACCCTATTTGTGGCTGCTGGTGCTCTTCCTGATTCCTTTCTTCTTCGTGTTGAAAATCAGCCTGGCCGAGCAAGCCACCTCGATTCCTCCCTACACCCCGCTCTACACGGTGGACGAAGCGGCCGGTCGCGTGAACATTTCCCTAAGCTACCTGAACTACACCGGCATTTTCGATAATTTCTGGTCGTCGCTGTGGCTCGGGCTCAACCCCTTTGCCGACAAATCCGGCAGCAACCTGTATGTGCACATCTACCTGCTCTCCATCAAAACCGCCATCACCACCACGCTGATTTGCCTCTTGGCCGGCTACCCCATCGCCTACGCCATCTCGCGCAGCCGCGAAAAATGGCGCAATCCGCTGCTCTTGGCCATTATGTTGCCGTTTTGGACCTCGCTGCTGTTGCGCGTGTATGCCTGGATGGGCCTACTTTCGCAAAACGGCATCATCAATAATCTGCTGCTGCGCTGGGGCTGGATTAATCAGCCACTGGATATGTTCTACAACGCCTTCTCGCTCAATATCGTGATGGTGTACACCTATCTGCCCTTTATGGTGCTGCCGCTGTACACCCAGCTCCTCAAGCTGGACAACCGCCTGCTGGAAGCCTCTGCCGATTTGGGCGCCGGGCCGGTGAAATCGTTTTTCTCCATCACCCTGCCGCTCTCCAAAAGCGGCATCATCGCCGGCTCCATGCTGGTGTTTATTCCGGCGGTGGGCGAATTTGTGATTCCCGATTTGGTGGGCGGGCCCGAACACCTGATGATCGGTAAAGCCCTGTGGCAGGCCTTCTTCACTCAAAACGACTGGCCGCTCGCCTCTGCCATGGCCGTGGTGATGGTGCTGCTGTTGGTGGTGCCCATCGGCCTGTTCCACCGTCATGAAGCCAAACAGCTGGAAGGAGCACGCCGTGGCTAGAAAATCTGCATCGTTCGCTTGGTTTCTGCGCATCTGCCTGTTTTTAGGGCTGGCCTTCCTCTATATCCCGCTGCTGGTGCTGGTGGTGTACTCCTTCAACCGCTCCGAGCTGGTTACGGTATGGGGCGGCTTCTCCACCAAATGGTATGGCGCACTGCTGAATAACAGCGAAATTTTGGAAGCCACCTGGCTCTCCATCCGCATCGCCCTTATTTCCTCCGCTGCCGCCGTGGTGCTTGGCACTATGGCCGCCTATGCCCTGGCGCGCATCAAGCGTTTCCGCGGCAGCACCTTGTTCACCGGCATGGTGTCTGCCCCTATGGTGATGCCCGACATCATCACCGGTATTTCGTTGGTGATGCTGATTTTGCAGGTGCAGGCCTTGCTGCGCGGTTCCAGCCTGAGCTGGCTGCAATTCGAGCGCGGGTGGTTCACCATCTGGCTCGGCCACACCACCCTGTGCATGGCCTACGTTACCGTGGTGATCCGCACCCGCCTGGGCGAGCTCGACCAATCCCTAGAAGAAGCTGCGCAGGATTTGGGCGCCAAGCCATGGAAGATTTTCTGGGTGATCACCCTGCCGCTGATTACCCCCGCCATCGCCTCCGGCTTCCTTCTCGCCATGACCCTTTCCATGGACGATTTGGTGATTACCTCTTTCCTCAGCGGCCCCAACTACACCTCCCTACCACAGCTGATTTTCGCCAAAGTGAAACGCGGCGTGAACCCGCAGATGAACGTGCTGGCCACCTTCCTGATCACCATCATCGGCACCCTCGTCATCACCGGCAACTACCTCATGATGCGCCGCGTCAACAAACGTGACCGAGAAGCTGCCTTGGCCTACAAACAAGCCCAAGAAGCCGCAGCTGCCGCCGCCACCCCGCCGCCCTCCGCACTGATTGAAGCCGAAGAGGCTGCGCAGGAGGCAGATGCGGCTGCCGAAACGGCCGATACCGGCAGCACCTCGCCAGAATAACAAGCTGGCCGCAGATTTGACTTGCTGCAAATAAATACCAATATTTACAGTTATCAAGCGGCCTATATTGAAGGCTACCTGAAACCTTTTTTCAGGTAGCCTTCAAACACATCTGCAGAAAGGGAAAGAATATGGCAACCATCCATGCAAATACCCAACTGAAAACCGGCGACATAGTAAACGGCCTGAGCGGCCTGAAAGACTGCGAAAGCGGGCGTTGTTTGAATTTGAGATTAGATGGCAAGGCAGTGGCGCCTGAAGGTTGGCCATCAGTATGCCAACCTCCGCATGTTCGCTATTTTTATGTGAATCTCAATTTACATGAGCACAATCCGTCTGTGCCTCCATATAAGAGCTTGCAGGTTGATGTAGCAACCAAGCAAGAGGCGGTGAATTTGCTCAAGCAATTTTATGCAGGATATTCAGATAGTAATTTCGGTTGTGCTGAGGAACCGATAACTAAATCGTTTGCAGAAGCATTGGAGCGGTATAGCGTTTGCCACACTCAACGGCAGCTTTGTACACCAGATCGTAAAAGTAAAGTTTGGTGCTCGGGAGGAGTTTTTGCCAGATTTTGTCCTAGAGAAAATGCACCTGATGTTTGTAAAGGTAAAACCACATGGCCGAAAGAGACTTGTTCCGAATTAATTTACTATGCCGCCTCCGGCCGCTTTAAGCCTGCCTGTGCGCAGCATGACCCGCATCTGCCGGACAGCCTGAAAAACGAACGCCGCTGCCTGAGCCTGTGTGATGCCGAAGGCAACTGCGTCATTATCCGCAAAACCGAACGCGGTATCGAGCTGTGGCAGGAAAAATACAAACAGCGCGCGCTGATTGATCCGGCTACGGGGAAGGTTTTGGGTGTAAAACAGGATAGCGAAACGGCTAAATTGAAGCTTACTTCTCTGACGGAAGCTACTTTACCAGCTAATAGACAGAGGACAACTATTGGTGTTGGCGAAGTGGTTACGGTTACAACCAATCAGCCTGTTACTTGGACAATAAGCGGGAGTCTTGTTTATAAACGACAAGAAACATCCACTTCTTTTACTTTTATGGCTCAGCATGAGGTGGGAAGTATTTTAATTACTGCTCAAACTGAATGTGAAATGCAGCAATTATCTTTCCAAGTTATTGGGCCATATGGGATAAATTATGAATTAGATAGCGTGAATAAACATGGTAGCTTAGTGCCCAGGATTTATCATAAAAAGGGAGGATATGAATTTGTAGTTGGGTTGAGGATGACTCTATTACCGACAAGTGTTAATTTTGGAAATCTATTTTTTAATGAGATAGATAGTGCAAGTATTGATACTGGTGTTTTCAATGATGGAAAAGTACACTGTCATATAAGTGGTTCACAACCAAGAGGTTCTATCTGTAAAGGGTTTCATGAGTTAAGAGTGCATGATGAAAATGGAAAACATAATATTATTGGAGCATTTGATGTTGTTGGTGGTGGAGAAAATGATCCCAGGAAGATAAGAAACCTTCCAGATATTAGCGAAATGAGGCTGAGAATTGAAACTCAGTGGAGGGTTATGACTAATTTGAGGAGGAAGACGATGGGAGATACAGTTGAACAGATGGTAAGATTACATAATAATGGTCAAATGTATGTAATGAAAGGTAATTTTTCTATGACTATCAATAAGGATGATTCATTTGAAGATAGGAGAGTTATTGAGGATATGGTTATAGATTAACAATATCAATTGTTTAGAATGAGTAAATAGTAATTAAAGGACTAGATATGTTAAGGGTTATTTTTTCTCTCTTTATTATTCTCTTGTTTCAAGAGTCGTATTCGGAGGTAGTTCTCTATAATAAGCATATCCCATCCCAGATTCCCATCTGCGGCAGCAGTGTAGAGGGAGCGGAATCAGTTGCCAAACAACAGGCGGCTTTGCAACAATTTTCCAGAAGCAGTTTGTTGCTGTTGAAAAACGAGGCTCCACCTTCGGCAGCAGGCAGGCAAAAATTATTGTCCGTCATGCCTGAAGAGCCGTTGAATCAGCGATACCCAAGCTGCTCTGCCTATCTGCAAGCGAGGTATCGGAATCTGGCGGATGCGGCGGCGCAAAATAAGCAGGGAGGAAACGGGCAACGGGATATTTTAACGTACTTTATGCTTTCCGTTTACCATTGGCGGGATTCGCAAACGAAGGCGATGAATCCGGCATTTAAGGCAATCATGGATGATGTGTTAAAGGATAACCGGCCTTTGAGAGATTATATTTTGCAGGAATTGGAAAGTTAGGTTGGGAGAAAGGCTACCTGAAAGTGCAGCTTCAACGGAGTTAAAACGCAGCACAGCGAAGTTTCGACGAAGCTAAATTTTAGGTAGCTTTTATTGCAGCGTTATTCCTGCACTTCAATCGCGCTGCCGTTATCCAGCTCGATGACTTCGCCGGCGAGGATTTTGGCAGTTTTGCGGGTTTCGGTTGCGCCGTTACGGCGTATGCGGCCTTCGGCGATCCAGGTTTTGGCTTGGCCACCGCTGTCGGCCAGGCCGGTGAGTTTGAGCAGGTCGCACAGGGCGATGTGTTCGTGGCCGTTGAGGGAGAAAGTTTGCATGGCTTTTGTTTCAAATGTTTGGGTTGGCGGGCGATAGAGGCTACCTGAAACCTATTTTTCAGGTAGCCTCTTTATTTGGCTATTTATAGCTTGCCGAGAATGTCTTCGCTCAGGGCGAGGTCGGCGTTTTTGCTGATGCCGATTTGGCGGGCGAGGATGTTGCGGGCGATTTCTTTCGCTTCTTCGAGGGAGTGCATGCGGTAGGTGCCGCATTGGTATTCGTTCAGCTCGGGGATTTGGCTTTGGTTCTGTACGTTTAAAATATCCTGCATGGCGGCTTGCCAGGCGGCGGCTACGGCTTCTTCACTGGGGGTGCCGATGAGGCTCATGTAGAAGCCGGTGCGGCAGCCCATGGGGGAAATGTCGATGATTTCCACGTTGGCGCCGTTGAGATGCTCGCGCATGAAGCCGGCAAACAGGTGTTCCAGCGTGTGGATGCCTTTTTCGGGCAGGATTTCTTGGTTGGGCACGCAGAAGCGCAGGTCGAACACGGTGATGTCGTCGCCTTTTGGGGTACGCATATTTTTGGCCACGCGCACGGCGGGGGCGTGCATACGGGTGTGGTCTACGGTGAAGCTGTCGAGCAGAGGCATGGCGGTTCCTTTGGTGTGTTGGGATTGCGAAGGCGGTATCATACCATTTTCGCTTGTGGCTTGAAAAAATGTATGCTTTGTGTAGAATTTCGCCTCTTTCTCAACCATACAACAAGGGGACAATCATGCAAAACATAGGCAGCACTTTGGCCATTTTGGGCATCCTGGCGATTTTTCTAGACTTCTTCAACCGTGTGCCGAAAGTATTGGCTTGGATTTACAACTGGGGCGACGGCGTGGCCTGGGGCATTAAGATTGCATTCGTTGTGGTGGGCGGCGTGTTGTGGCTGATCGGCCGCAATCAGGAAGCGGCGCATCCTGCCTTGGCAGATGAAGACGACGAATAATCCTCCCCCGAAGCGATAAAATCCGCCGGCAAACACGATGGTTTGCCGGCGGATTGTTTTGTTTGGATGGTGGTTTTAACTTCATTGCAGTTGTGCTTTCCAATTTTCAGGTAGCCTCCCGCGGCCGGCCGAAAGGCTACCTGAAACCTCCAGCTACATCTCCCGCCGCTTGAAGTGGCGCGGCCGGAAGCCCAGCAGCCCCAGCGTGGAAAAATACAGCACCATGCCGAAACCGATTAGCGCAAACAGCTGCCCCGTGCGCCGCAAGCCGCCCACATGCACCCATTCCAGCGCCACATAATGCTGCACCGCCCAAAGCCCGCCGGCCATCACGGCCAGCGCAATCGCCAGCTTCAGCAAAAATGCGCGCCAGCCCGCTTTGGGCTGATACATCTCTTTAATCCGCAACAATAAAAACAGGAACGCCGCATTGATACACGCGCCCAGGCTGATGGATAACGCCAGCCCCGCATGCTGCAGCTTCCACACAAACATCAGGTTCATCAGCTGCGTGCACACCAACGTCACAATCGCCACCTTCACCGGCGTTTTGATGTTTTTCTGCGCGTAAAAACCCGGTGCCAGCACCTTAATCAGAATCAGCCCCAGCAGACCCACCGCATAGGCAATCAGCGCCTGTTGCGTCATCTGTGCGTCGTGCACGCCGATTTTGTTATACATAAACAGCGTGGCCACCAGCGGGAAGGCCAGTACCGCCATGCCCACCGCCGCCGGAGCCGTAAGCAGCAGGCACAGGCGCAAGCCCCAATCCAGCAGCGCGGAAAATTCCCGTTTGTCGCCCGTGGCGGCGTGTTTAGACAGCCCCGGCAGCAGAATCGTGCCCAGCGCCACGCCCAACACACCGGTGGGCAGCTCCATCAGCCGGTCGGCAAAATACATCCACGACACGCTGCCGCTTTGCAAGTACGACGCGATATTCGTGTTGATCACCAACGACACCTGCGCCACCGACGTGCCCAAAATGGCCGGTGCCATCTGTTTGATCACGCGGTTCACCGCCGGATCGCCGAAACGCAGCTTCGGTATTTTCAAAAAGCCCAGCTTAAACAGCCAAGGCAGCTGGAAACCCAGTTGCAGTATCCCGCCGCAGAACACTCCCCAGCCCAAGGCCATTACCGGCTGCTCGAAATGCTTCGCCCCCAGCAGTGCAAAGCCGATGAGCGACACATTCAGCAACACCGGCGTGAAGGCCGGCACGGAAAACTTGCCGTAAGTGTTGAGGATGCTGCCCACTAAAGACGATAGTGAAATCAGCAAAATGTAGGGGAAAATAATCCGCAAGAGCTGAGAAGCCAACATAAACTTCTCCGGCTTGCCGCCCCAGCCGCTGGCCGTGGCCCAAATCACCGCCGGCGCCGCCAGCACGCCGATGGCGGTAACGATGAGCAGCGCAAACATCAGCATCCCCGCCACATGCTGCACAAATTCCTGCGTTTCTGCCGGCGATTTCTTCTGCCGGTATTCCGCCAAAATCGGCACAAAAGCCTGCGAAAACGCCCCTTCGGCAAAAATACGGCGCAGCAGGTTGGGCAGGCGGAAGGCCACCACGAATGCGTCCATCGCAATGCCCGCGCCGAAAATCCGCGCCAACACCGCATCGCGCACAAAACCGAGCACCCGCGACAGCATGGTCATGCTGCCGATTTTCGCCAACGCGCTAAGAAGGTTCATGCTTTCCTACCTATCGATAAAACGGGCGCAAGTGTACCGCAAGCAGCCGCTTTTGTGGGAGGGGCCGAAGAAAAGGCTACCTGAAAGCGCAGCTTCAACGCAGTTAAAACGGAGCGAAGCGAAGTTTCTGCGAAGCTAAAGCGCCGGCCGCAACGCAGGGCAAACGAGCGAAGATACGGTAGAATGCCGCGCGAAACGTTGAATAAGCTTTCAGGTAGCCTATTTTGCCAAGCAGGCTACCTGAAACTTACCTCCCACACCAAACACATCATGCCCAAACTCAGCCTCCCCCACTGGCACACCACCGAGCAAGTGTGCGACATCCTGCTCGCCCTGCCCGCAACCCAGCACAATCGCACCCTTTATGAGCTCGTCTGGCTGTTTGATCACGACAACCCGCAAGGCATACCGGAAAGCAAAGCCCAGCTCGACACCCTGCACCTGCTCTGGCACGATCCGCGTTTTCAAGGGCTGGAAAACATCAAATATTGGCTGGAAGAAGTGCTTAATTCAGGCGATGACAACGGCTCGTGGCTCGCCCTCCAGCCCGAAATCGAAACCCTGCTCGACGTGCTTCATCCCGAAACCTGCCGCACCTACGGCGACCACGGCGGCATGCGGCACAGCGCAGCAATGCTCGAACCCTTCGTTGCCCGCATGATTGCCCGCGACACCGAAGCCGCGCGCGGCATTGCAAGGGACTGTCTCTACTGGAACGAAGCCCTCCGCCGCCAGCGCCCCGACTGGGATGAATGGCTGAAAAACGAAATCCACCAGCTGCATGAAAAATAAGGCTAACATCCGTTGTCGAAAAACTGCTTTGCATTGTTTTTCAGGTAGCCTTTTATCAAACAGGCTACCTGAAAGCGCACTTCCACGAAGTTTCTGCGCAGCTAAAGCGCAGCCGAAAAGTTATAGTGGATTAAAATGAGAATGGGACAAGGCGGCGAGCCGCAGACAGTGCAGCTAGTACGGCAAGGCGAGCCAACGCCGTAGCGTTCTTATTTTAATTCACTATAAAAACCAACCCTTTCACACACCATCCGAACCAAACCATGCCACCCATCCGCCAACGTCTTTTCTCCTTCCTGCGCCAAGCTGCCGCCATGGCGGCCACCTTTATCGTGATCAGCCTGCTGCTCGACTGGTATCGCGCCCCCGCCGTGCCGCCGCAGGTTGACGCACTGCCGCTGCACACTCTGCAAGGGCGGCAAACCACTTTGCCCGAATTAGGCGGCAGTCGCACCACCGTGTTGTATTTTTGGGGCTCGTGGTGCGGCATCTGCCGGCATACATCTCCGGCGGTGGACAAACTCGCGCGCAGCGGCGTGCCTGTGGTGGGCGTGGCTTTGCAATCGGGCAGCGATGAAGAAGTGAGGGGCTACCTGAAAACGCACGACTGGCAGTTCGACACGGTAAACGATGCAGACGGCGGCTGGGCGCGGCAATGGCAGGTGCAGGTAACGCCCGCTATCGTGCTGGTGAAAAACGGCCGCGTGCGCCACAGCACCACCGGCCTGGCCAGCTATTGGGGCTTGCGCGCGCGGATTGCTTTACTGGATGCGTTGGATGGGTGAGGCTACCTGAAAAGTGGGATAGCGAGCCGACTGAATTGATGATACGGCGTTGGCTTGCCTGTTTGCCTGGCCTCGACTGTTATTCAGTCGGTTTTAACTCTGCTGCGCTCCGTTTTAACTGCGTTGAAGCTACACTTTAGCTTCGCAGAAACTTCGCTTCGCTCCGTTTTAACTACGTTGAAGCTGCGCTTTCAGGTAGCCATTGCTTGGCAATCCGTAGAAAAACCTCTATCCTTGCCGCCGCGTAACAGCAATCTTCATCAACATCAAGAAAAGGATAGCAAAATGGCAAACATCACCTTCCGCGGCACGCCCGCCAACACCGTAGGCAATCTGCCCGCCGTTGGCGCCGCCGCTCCCGCCTTCACTCTCACCGCCGCCGATTTGTCCGATAAAACCTTGGCCGACTTCGCCGGTAAACGCAAAGTGCTCAACATTTTCCCCAGTATCGACACCGGCGTGTGCGCCCAATCCGTGCGCACTTTCAACCAGCGCGCTGCCGCGCTGCAAAATGCCGTGGTGTTGTGCGTTTCCGCCGACCTGCCCTTTGCCCTTTCCCGCTTCTGCGGCGCGGAAGGCATTGAAAACGTGATAACGCTCTCCAGCTTCCGCAGCAGCTTCGGCGCCGACTACGGCATCACCCTGGCCGACACCCCGCTGCGCGGCCTCACCGCCCGTGCCGTGGTGGTACTGGATGAAAACAATAAAGTGTTACACGCCGAGCTTGTGCCCGAAATCGGCGAAGAGCCCAACTACGATGCTGCTTTGGCCGTGCTGTAACCCGGCGCCAAGCCAAAGCGAAACCGCCTGTACACGATGGATGCAGGCGGTTTTGTTTTTGGGTAGGGCAGGGGCTACCTGACAGCTTACAGCGGCAGTTTTTAAGCTAATCTGCTGCTAGATTAAAGGCTACCTGAAACTTTCAGGTAGCCTTAAGGATAATCAGCTTACAAACAGTCTGACGATTACAACCCAAACACCGATGTATCGCCCGCGCCTTGACGGATAAGCTCGGTGCCGTTGGTCATATCGATTACCGTGGTCGGCTCGGTGCCGCACCAGCCGCCGTCGATGATGAGGTCTACGGCGTGTTCGAGCAGGTTGCGGATTTCGTAGGGGTCGGTTTGCGGCTCGGTTTCTTCGGGCAGCATCAGGGTGCAGGAGAGCATGGGCTCGCCCAGCTCGGCCAAAAGAGCGAGGGCGATTTGGTTGTCGGGCACGCGCAGGCCGATGGTTTTGCGTTTGGGGTGCAGTGTGCGGTTGGGCACTTCTTTGGTGGCGGGCAGGATAAAGGTATAGGCGCCCGGAGTGGCGGCTTTGAGCTGGCGGAATTGGCTGTTGTCCACTTTGGCGTAAGTGCCCAGCTCGCTCAAATCGGCGCACATCAGGGTGAGGTGGTGTCTCAAATCGATTTGGCGGATGGCGAGGATGCGTTCCATGGCTTCCTTGTTGCCCATCTGGCAGCCGAGCGCGTAGCAGGAGTCGGTGGGATACACGATCACGCCGCCCTGGCGCACGATTTCGGCGGCTTGTTTCACCAGCCGCTCTTGGGGATTTTCGGGGTGGATGGCGAAGAATTGTGCCATGGCTCTCTCCTGCGGGGGAAAACGGGTATTTTAAGCCTTTATGCCGCGCCTTGTCCTGAATTAAATTGAATTCACGCTGCTTAAAGCCCGTTGCGTTTTTCAGGTAGCCTGTTTACCTGTTTAAACCTAAGCCAACAGCCTGCGTACTTGCCGCTTGATATAATGCTGTATCTATTCATAACACCGCGGATTAATTCGCCATAGCGCAAGCCAATGCCATACGGGGAATTAAACGCTTTAGCAATACACACCAAATCATGTTTGAAAAATTAGCCCATATTGTTCTGCCCAGCTTTTTGCTGCTGGCTTTCGGCATCAGTGCCGCCACCGAAACCCCCGCTGCCCGCAGTGAAACCGCTCCGGCCGAAATTTCCTATCTCTGCCAGCTCGCCGACGGGCGCAGTGTGCGCACCGCTCTGCCGCAAGGCCGTTGCCGCCCCGTGGCCAAATCTTTGGCCGATAAAGAAGCTGATTTATCTAAGCAGGCCGCTGCAACTCTCGCAGTTGCCGCCTCCGAGCCAGCTCAGCAGCCGACCGACAAAGCCGATGCCGACAGCAGCGAATTGCCCGCCGTGTGGCAAGAAGCCGTGGCGGCGGCTAGCGATGTGGAAATCAGCAAACCGGTGCCTATGCGCGTTACCCTGCGCCACCAGCCCGAGCCGGAACGCCGCATCCCCATCGTGCGCCCTGCGCCGGTGATTGCTGTTGCCAAACCGCTCACGCCCAAGGAAATCATCACCCGCGACATCCGCCGCGAAGAACGCGCTCTGGCGCAAGCCGAACGCGAACTGGCCACCGCCCGCCGCAACAATCAGTCTGATCGCGCCGGCAACCTGCAATTGCAAATCGCCGACCGCCGCTCCGGCTTGCAGTCGCTGCGCCAAGAGCTGCGCCGGCATCAGTAGGCTGCTGTTGTAAGCATGATAAAAGGCTACCTGAAAAGTTTCAGGTAGCCTTTTTATGTGAGTGTTGGACAAGCTGGTGATTTTTTATGGCCCGATAACGTTCATTCACTTGGCAGTTGCCACATCCATACTGTTACTGCCAAGCACACGATCACCATCCCCGCGCCTGCCCACCAGCGTTCGGGAAAGCGATACAGCATCCACACGCACGAGCAGGACATCATCAGTGCCGACAAGATCTTGCCTTTAAGCGGAATTGCCCGTTTGCGCTCCCAGTTGCGCACCATCGGGCCGAAATAGCGGTGTTCGCTCAGCCAACGGTGGAAACGTGGTGATGTGCGCGACCAACAGCCTGCTGCCAGCAGCACAAACGGCACAGTTGGCAAGCCCGGCAAAAAAATGCCGATAATGCCTAAGAGCAGAGCCAGCCAACCAGCCAGCCACACAAAAGGCCGCCACAGCGGCAGGTAGGAATCGCGGCCGGTTTGCCGGCGATGCCGTATCCATGCCACCCCCGCCACCAGCCCGACCACTAACACCACAATTATCCATTCTGTTTTGCCCATTATTTCTAAGTCTCTCGCACAATTTGACGTGATTGTATCATTTGGGAAGGGAATGCGACTTATTCACAGTTAGTGTGCTTAGGACTTGGTTTTTTGATGCAAGGCAAAACAGCGATTTGAAGGACTTGGGTTGTTTGCTGACTCAACTGGCAGGGATAAAGCCCACTCTACAAAGTTTCAGGTAGCCTGCAATAGCTAGGCTACCTGAAACAAAACTGCACACGTAAAAAAATCAGGTGCCCACATGCAAAAGGCTACCTGAAATTTTACTTTTCCCAATCACTCAATAATCTGGCAATAAAAACCTACTCTGCTTGTAAATGATCCAGAGGTAATACAGTAGAGTTTTTTACTTCCTGCAGCACAAAGCTGGAGCGTGCGTCCACCACGCCCGGGTGTACCAAGAGGGTGTCGAGGATGAATTGGGAGAAGCTTTCCATATCTGCGAAAAAAGCGTGCAGCATATAGTCGGTTTCGCCGGTGAGCGCGAAGCAGCGCAGCACCTGCGGCCAATCGCGTACGGAATCGGCAAAGCCGTCGCGCAGGTGGGTGCTCTTATCTACGGATACGCGGATAAACACCTGTAAGCCGAGTGCCACAGTGGAAGGGTGTACCAAGGCGGCATAGCCACGGATAATGCCGGTAGACTCCAACTGCTTGAGCCGTCGCAGGCAGGGGGAAGGGGAAAGGGCAACACGTTCGGACAGCTCAACGTTGCTTAGTCGCCCGTTGTGTTGCAGGGCCTGAAGGATTTTCAGGTCGATTTTGTCAAGCGAAACAGTGGTTGTCATGATTCGGTATCCAATCATACTACTGGGTTAGAGATTGTGCTGCACGCCGGTGAGCTGGTAGCCAAAACGGTCCGACTATAGTGTAAGCACAATTTAGCTAGAATTGCTATTCCAATCATAGAAAAGTGATTGAAAATGCCAAGAAATCCTGTTGGGGTGCTCACTTTCAGGCTCTAGTCAAGACTTTTGTAAGAGAGACCATTAATACAACAACATCGTGAAGATGAGAATTTCCTAAAATTACTAAAATGGAAGGATTTTGGGTCTGTTTCATTATTGTTAACTACTAGAATGGTTTCTGAGGAGATCTCATCGTTTATTGTGAAAAGGAGGCCAAAACAAAAGAATCAAGCCCGTTTCGCATATCAAGTTTACCTTGTAAAAAGATGCTGTTTTTCAAGTAACCTTGCGCTAGCGCAAACCCCGGACAGACCAAACCTGTTCAATATGAATGATTTTATGTCAGTCTACCTTACTAACCATTAAGCTTATTAATTGACTTGGAGGATCAATTATCAACTTTTAATGACGGGCTTCAGGCATTACTGATAAAACAGGCCCTGAGGCTCATAAAATTCTGGTAAATAATCTGGAGAGTTTCACAATGCAGTCACAACATACAAACCACCAGCAAGCGGTCTCCTCAAAGTTGAATAAATTTGACTTAGCGTGGGTACTAAATCTGTTCGGCACTGCCGTGGGCGCGGGCGTATTGTTCCTTCCGATTAATGCGGGCATGAGTGGGTTCTGGCCGCTCGTTGCCATGGCTGTTATTGTTGGCCCGATGACTTATTTTTCTCATCGGGGATTGGCGCGTTTTGTGCTTTCTTCTGCCAAGCCCGGCAGTGATATTATCGAAGTGCTAGAAGAGCACTTCGGTAAAACTGCTGGTAAATTGATTAACCTGCTCTACTTCTTTGCCATTTTCCCCATTTTGCTGATTTATGGTAACGGTATCACCAATACCGTAGATTCTTTTCTCGTTAACCAGCTCGGCATGGCTTCTCCTTCAAGGGCCTTGTTGTCATTTGTTCTGATTGCTTCGTTAATCGGTGTGTTGCTGCTGGGGGAATGCTTCGTTTTGAAAGTAACCGAATGCTGGTATATCCGCTGATTCTTATTCTGTTTGTTTTATCGGTATATCTGATTCCTGAATGGAATACTTCTTCGCTTACCACCATTCCGAGTGCGGGCGCGTTTTTAAGCACCTTATGGATTACGATACCCGTGTTGGTTTTCTCCTTCAACCATTCACCGGCCATCTCTTCCTTCGTTTTGTCCCAACAGCGAGAATATCAAGATGGCGAATTAACAGACCAGCATGCCAGCAAAACCCTGCGCAGTACTTCCGTTGCGTTATTGGTTTTTGTGATGATGTTCGTATTCAGTTGTGTCTTGACATTAACACCGTCCGAACTGGCCTTGGCAAAAGAGCAAAATATTTCGATTCTGTCGTTTCTTGCCAATAAATTCGACAACCCCTACATTTCCTACTTAGGTCCGTTGGTTGCATTTTTAGCCATTACCAGTTCTTTCTTCGGCCACTATATGGGTGCGCGCGAGGGTTTGGAAGGTTTGTTTATCAAACTCAAACGTGATTCTGGCTCGGATGTAGCCATCAATCATAAAAAACTGAACCTCTACTCCGCCCTGTTCTTCCTGATTACGTTGTGGGTTGTTGCCATCATCAATCCGAGCATCTTAGGTTTGATTGAATCGCTTGGCGGTCCCATTATTGCGATGATCCTGTTCATTATGCCGATGTACGCTATTAGAAAAGTACCGGCAATGAAACGGTTTCAAGGCAAATTTAGCAATATCTTTGTGGTGGTAATGGGGCTGATCGCAATATCCAATATCATCTATAACTTAATTTCTTAAATTAAGTTGTAATCATATTCAGGCCATCTGAAACCATCGGTTCAAATGTTTGAGAACATGCGAAGTAAGAGGTTTTCAGATGGCCTTTTAAACAAATATCATTCTATTTGTAGAGCCTGTATTGAAAGATAAGGGGGCAGAGCCATGATTAGTGTATTCGATATTTTTAAAGTTGGGGTTGGTCCTTCGAGCTCGCATACTGTTGGCCCGATGAAAGCAGGTAGACAATTTATTGATGATTTGTGTGCTCAAGGCAAATTAGAGCAGATAGGGCATATCCGCATCGATGCATATGGTTCATTATCCATGACTGGTTTGGGCCATGGGACGGATACCGCTATCATTATGGGGTTGGCTGGTTATTTGCCGTATAATGTCGATATTGATTCGATTCCGACTTTTGTTGAACAAGTTAAAGCAGGCGGCAAATTGCCTGTGGCATTAAACAAACACGAAGTGCGCTTTTAATATGCTGAAGATATGGTGTTTCATAACGATTTTTTACCTCTGCATGAAAACGGCATGACCATCACAGCTTTTGATAAAGACGAAAAAGAAAGTTACCGCCAAACTTATTATTCTATCGGCGGCGGTTTTATTGTTGATGAAACACATTTTGGTATTGAAGAGAAACAAACTATTGAAGTTCCCTTCCCTTATAAAAACGCCAAAGACATTATCAAATACTGTAATGATAATGGCCTGCCCATTTCCAATTTGATGTATCAAAATGAAGTGGCATTACATGGAAAAGAAGCAGTTGAAGAATACCTGCAATACATCTGGCAAACCATGTCTGATTGCATGAAGCATGGCTTGGTAACTGAAGGAGTGTTGCCAGGTCCGCTAAAAGTCGTCCGTCGCGCTGCAGGGCTTCACTGCTGGCTTTCTGCTAATAAAAGCCTCAGCAATGATCCGATGCAGATTATAGATTGGGTAAATATGTATGCTCTCGCGGTAAGCGAAGAAAATGCCGCCGGTGGCCGCGTAGTAACTGCCCCGACCAACGGTGCGTGCGGTGTCGTGCCTGCCGTTTTGATGTATTACGACAAATTTGTCGAACCGCTCACCCCCGAAATCATCAATCGATATTTGCTCACTGCAGGCATTATTGGCTCACTCTATAAAATGAATGCCTCTATTTCGGGAGCGGAAGTAGGCTGTCAAGGCGAAGTTGGTGTAGCTTGTTCAATGGCAGCGGCAGGGCTGGCGGAAATTTTAGGCGGTACCCCGGAGCGCGTTTGCAATGCAGCAGAAGTCGCCATGGAGCATAGCCTTGGCCTTACCTGCGACCCAGTAGGCGGCCAAGTGCAGGTTCCTTGCATCGAACGTAATGCCATCAGCTCGGTAAAAGCCATTAATGCCGCACGTATGGCCCTGCGCCGTGCCAGTACACCATGTGTCGACTTGGACGAAGTGATTGACACCATGTATGAAACTGGTAAAGATATGGATGCCAAATACCGCGAAACCTCACGAGGCGGCTTGGCAATCAAGATTGTCTGCAATTAATATTACGACCTGCTCTCATTCCAGAAGCCATCTCTAGATAACTGGGAGTTATTTATTAGAGCCCCTATGTCCCAGCGCAGGTACTCGGGATAGATAGGGAAGCTTCCCCATTTTCGCCCCACAGGAGACCCTTATGTCCGACATCAAAACCACCCCTTTCCATCAAGCACATAAAGACGCAGGCGCCAAGCTGGTTGATTTCGCCGGCTGGGAGCTGCCCATCCACTACGGCTCACAGATTGCCGAACACGAAGCCGTGCGCACCGATGCCGGTATGTTCGACGTGTCGCATATGCTCGTTACCGATGTAGCCGGCGAAAAAGCCAAAGCCTTCTTCCGCAAGCTTTTGGCCAACGATGTGGCCAAGCTCGGCTTTGTGGGCAAAGCCCTCTATTCCGCCATGCTCAACGACCAAGGCGGCGTTATCGACGACCTCATCGTTTATCGCGGCAACGAAGCTGAAACGCAATACCGCATCGTATCCAACGGTGCCACCCGCGAAAAAGACTCCGCCCAGTTCCAAAAAATCGGTGCCGAATTCGGCATCAAGCTCACCCCCCGCTACGATTTGGCCATGCTCGCCGTACAAGGCCCCAAAGCCATTGCCAAGCTGCTCACCGTGAAGCCTGAATGGACCGACACCATAAACGGCCTCAAGCCCTTCCAAGGTGCCGATTTGGGCAATGATTGGTTCGTAGCCCGCACCGGCTACACCGGTGAAGACGGCGTGGAAGTGATTCTGCCCGGCAGCGCAGCCGAAGCTTTCTTCAAAGCATTGCAACAGGCCGGCGTGAAACCCTGCGGTCTCGGTGCGCGCGACACCCTGCGCATGGAAGCCGGTATGAACCTCTACGGCAACGATATGG
>CAUUTP010000016.1:0-28955 GCA_963548155.1 uncultured Eikenella sp. | reverse complement strand
GGCTTGCGGGGGGGCTTTAGCACCTTTTTTGTTACTTATGCCTTAATTCACTATATTACAGCCAACGCAAAAGCCGGCATCTTAAGATACCGGCTTTTAGTATGGGTAACCCCGCGAATGCCGCTTTGGCTCGATTCGCTTGAACCTTGAATCAAGGTTGGCCACTTCCGGCAGTTTCGGGTACGTCCACGAGGAACGCGCACGCCCACCACTCAATCTGCAGCCTGAAGCGAAATTATTGGTTCAAAGGAATAGTGTGCCTTCACAAACACCGCAGGGTTATAAAGAAGAATAATCGGTTTACTTTTCCAAATCAAGTGCTTTATCGCAACTTTCAATCATGGTGCTTATTCTACGCTCAATTTCGCCAATTGCCAAACCATCTTTCGCGCTCATTTTAAGCAGGTCGTGGGTGAGGTTCAGCGCAGCCATAATCACTATTTTGTCGGTTTCCACAATCCGGCCGGAAGATTGGATCACGCCAATCTTCTGGTTCAGCATATGCACCGCCTGCAGCAAAGTTTCTTTCTCGCTGTTGGGCGTGCCGATGTTGAACTGGCGCCCTAGGATATCTACATTGACTTGTTCGATACTCATACAACCTGCTCCTTAGCGGCGGGCATCGGCAAGCGTTGTAGCAAGGCGCGGATATCTGCGGCACTTTGCTCCAATAGCTTGCGGTAAGCAGCGTTTTCTTGCTGTAGGGCTTCAATCTGGCTGGTGAGCTCGCGCTCCATGCGTGACATTCTTTCACTATAGGCCAGTTGCAAGCCATCCATAGTAGCGCGATGATCATGGCGCTGTTTCTGCCAAGCCGCATCCATCTCGCTGATTTTTTTGCTCAGCGCCTGCTTTTCACGCACAGCAGCCTGATAACGGCTCCCCAGTGTTTCGATGGAGTTTTGCAAATGTTCAAGTTGATTATTCATGAATCTGTCTCTTGCTAAATCTCTGGCTGCCAGAATCAGCAACCTGGCCGCATTATACTGAAACTTGCGCCATACGGAACAAACACTGGGAAAATTTATAATTAAATACCTTCTGTAAAATCCGCTCGCATTACGATGGCAAGATAGGTTCGGTGGTAATTATTCGCTGCGGATTTCGCGCAGCATCAACCGCTCGGCCACATCATTCACATCAACACGGCCGTCTAAAAGCTCGTTCAGGATGCGCGTGATGGGCATTTCAATACCAAGTTTGGCTGCCTGCGCTCCAGCTTCTCGGATGGTGTACACGCCTTCGGCCACATGGCCGAGTTCGGACAAAATCACGGGCAAGGGCTTGCCTTCGGCCAGTTTGAGGCCGACTTGTCGGTTGCGCGAGAGCGAGCCGGTGCAGGTAAGGATCAGGTCGCCCATGCCGGCCAAACCCATCAGAGTGGTTTGCTTGGCACCCAAGGCCAGTGCCAAGCGGTTGATTTCGGCCAGGCCGCGCGTCATCAGGGCGGCGCGGGCATTGAGGCCGTATTGCAGACCGTCGGCAATGCCCACCGCGATGGCCATCACATTTTTCACGGCACCGCCCACGCCCACGCCCACCATATCGTCGTTGGCATACAGGCGCAGTACAGCGGAGCTAAGTGCGGCGGCGAGTGATTCAATCCAAGCCGTGTTGTCGGAGGCGAGGGTAACGGCGCAGGGCAACTGTTGCGCCAATTCTTGGGCAAAACTGGGACCGGACAAAATACCGATGCGCGGGTTGTCCGGCAGCTCTTGGCGGGCGACTTGGTGCGGCAGTAGGCCGCTGCCCTGCTCGAAACCTTTGCAGGCGGTGAGCACGGGAATATCGCCCCAGCTCCATTGCCGCATGGTTTGCAAACTGCCGCGCAGGCCGGCGGTGGGCGTGGCAATGATAACAAGCTCAGGCTTGGGCGGCGGCGTATCGGCAATGCTGAGTGCTTCGGGGAAGGGGAAATCTTTCAGGTAGCCTGAGTTGATGCGCTCGGCACGCATGGCGGCGGCATGTTCGGTTTCGCGTGTCCACAGGCAAACTTGCTGGCCGTTTTGGGCAAAGTGGATGGCAAGGGCAGTGCCCCAGGCGCCGGCGCCGATGATGCAGATTTGCATAGTGTGCTCCTGTGTTGGTTGCTTGTGATAAAGGCTACCTGAAAAACGGCAAACGGATTTGAACTTCGCAGAAACTCCGCTTCGCCACGTTTTCAGGTAGCCTTTTATACTCTAAATACTGGCGTTTAATCAGCCGTCAAAGCGCTTGAACGCCAGCGTGCCGTTGGTGCCGCCGAAGCCGAATGAGTTGGAAATGGCGGCACGGATGGACAGGTCGCGGGCTTCGTTGGCGCAGTAATCCAAATCGCAGCCGCCTTCAACGTCTTGCTCGAAGATGTTGATGGTGGGCGGTGATTTTTGGTGATACAGCGCCAACACGGAATACACGGCTTCCACACCGCCGGCACCACCGAGCAGGTGGCCGGTCATGGATTTGGTGGAGTTGACCACCAGTTTTTTGGCGTGCTCGCCGAAGGCAAGTTTCAGCGCGGTGGTTTCGTTGGCATCGCCCAGCGGGGTAGATGTGCCGTGCGCGTTCACATAATCGATGTCGCTCGGATTGAGGCCGGCATCTTTCAAGGCGCGTGCCACAGCCAATGCTGGGCCTTCGGCATTGGGCGCCGTAATGTGGTGTGCATCGGAGCTCATACCGAAACCGGCCAGTTCGGCGTAGATTTTTGCGCCGCGTTTTTTGGCGTGTTCGTATTCTTCCAACACCAGCACGCCGGCACCTTCACCCATCACGAAGCCGTCGCGGTCTTTATCCCACGGGCGGGAAGCAGTGGCGGGATCGTCATTACGGGTAGACAACGCCTTCATGGCGGCAAAACCGCCCACGCCGAGCATACACACCGCGCCTTCAGCACCGCCGGCCACCATCACGTCGGCATCGCCATATTGAATCATGCGGGCAGCATCGCCGATACAGTGCGCACCGGTGGTGCAGGCCGACACAATGCCGTAGCTGGGACCTTGGTAGCCTTTAAGGATGGTAACGTGGCCGGCAATCAGGTTGATCAACGATCCGGGAATAAAGAAGGGGTTGATGCGGCGCGGGCCGTTTTCGTGCACCACGATGCCGGTTTCTTCAATGGAAGGCAGGCCGCCAATACCGGAACCGATGTTCACGCCCACGCGGGTTTTATCCAAGGCGGCGTAGTCGTCCAGCCCGGCGTCGGCCACCGCCTGCAAGGCAGCGGCAATGCCGTAGTGGATAAAGGCATCCATGCGGCGCGCTTCTTTGGCGCCGATGTAATCGCCGATTTGGAAATCTTTCACTTCGCCGGCAATTTGGGCACTCAATTCGCCCGCATCAAAACGAGTAATCCGGCCAATGCCGCTCACGCCGGACAACAGGTTTTGCCAGGCATCGGCCACATTGTTGCCCACCGGGGAAATCTGCCCCAGCCCGGTTACCACTACTCTTCTCTGACTCATGATTGTTTATCTATCCTTCGGCCTGCCCGAAAGCGGCCGCAATAACAAAAACCTCTGCCCTTGGCGGGAAATACGCCGGGGCAGAGGCTGATATTCTGCTGTTAAACCTGCTGCCGATTAGTTGGAGCGGGAAGTAACGAAGTCAATGGCTTGTTGAACGGTAGTGATTTTTTCAGCTTCCTCATCGGGGATGTCGCAGCCGAAAGCTTCTTCCAAAGCCATTACCAGCTCAACCACGTCCAGAGAGTCGGCGCCCAAATCTTCGCTGAAAGAAGATTCGTTTTTCACTTCGCTTTCGCTCTTACCCAATTGTTCGGCAACGATTTTCTTCACACGTTGTTCGATATTTTCCATTGTGGGGTCCTTGTCCTTAAATAAACGGGGAAAAATTTTAAAGGTAGTTCTCTAAAAATGGCATTGTAACGGATTTATATGCGTTTTGCTATCCATGCCCTACAAAGATTTTGAGGCTACCTGAAAATAACGGTGCGCATATTAGCATAGCGCACGGCCTTTGCAAACTGCGCCAAAAAGCCGATATAAACAGGCAATGGTTGGCATCTGCCTTGATAGTGAAATTTCGCCAACAACTATAGCGTTAGCCGGCCCGGTATCCGCTACAACCATGCCACTATTTGCCCACCGTTTGACGCAAAAACACCAGCACGGCAGCCAGCTCGGCGGCCACTTCTTCCTGCGAGGCGTTGCCCGCATGCCCGCCGGCTTCGGGAGCGTAGAGGCGGCTGTTCACGCCGATTTCGCGCAAGCGGGCGTGGAATTTGAGCGCATGGGCGGGATGCACGCGGTCGTCACTCAGATTGGTGGTAATGAGGGCGGGCGGGTAGGTTTGGCCATCGTGCAGATTGTGGTAGGGCGAAAGTTTTTTCAGGTAGCCTCTATCCGGCTCAGCATCGGGATTACCGTATTCTTCCTGCCACGAAGCGCCGGCCAAGAGGTGCGGATAGTGCAACATATCGGTGAGCGGCACTTCGCACACCATGCTGCCGATGCTTTGCGGCACGGCACAATAAGCGGCGGCGCACACCAGCCCGCCGTTGCTGCCGCCCTGCAGCACAATGCGTTCGGGCGCAGACAAACCGCGCACGGCCAAATCCTGCGCCACGGCCACCAAATCTTCCGCGCTTTTGTGTTTGCGCGCCGCGCCTTGGGCGGCAGCATGCCAGGCCGGGCCGAATTCGCCACCGCCCCGAATGTTGGCCAACACAAACGCACCACCCTGCGCAAGCCAATGCCGGCCGATGACGCCCAAATAATGCGGCAGTTCCGGCACGCCGAAGCCGCCGTAGGCATACACCAGCGCGGGCGCGCTCGGCTCGCCGCCGCCCACGTGATAATACGGAATGCGCTCGCCATCGGCCGACACAGCGTGCAACTGCTGCACGCTTACCCCCTCCGGATCAAACTGCGCAGGCTGGCGGCGCATCACGCACCACTCCTGCCGCTGCAAATCCAGCGTATAGAGCGTGAGCGGCGAAAGGAAGCTGCTGGCCGCGATATACAGCACATCACCGCCCCAAGGCTGGTCGGCAAACTCCAGCACGCCCGCCCCTTCCAGCGGCAGCTCGGGCACTTCAGCTGGCTGCCACTGCCCCTGCTGCAGACGCCAAGCCTTGAGGCTACCTGAAACATTGTCCAGCAAGGTAGCAGCCACAAAATGGCGCGTGGTTTCCACGCTCTCCACCGACTGCCCCGCCTGCGGCGCAAACAGGCATTGCGCCTGCCCCAGCACGCCCTTGTTCAGCTTCACCGCCACCAAGCTGCCCGCCGCATAACTTTGATTTGCCCGCAGCCAGTCGTGCTTGAGCAACACCAGCAGCCAGCCGCCCAAATAACCGCAAATTTCACAAGTTTCAGGTAGCCCCAAAGGCAGCAGCGCCCCGTCTGAGGCTACCTGAAAATAACGGCGGCTGAAAAAGCCCGTGCTTTCTTCCAGCAAATCCAGCGGCGCACCCTGCGCATCCAGATAACGCCAAGCGTGCACCCACACCGACTCCGCCGCCGTTTGCAGCAGCGGCTGCGCCTCCTCGAAGCTCTGCCCGCGCCGCAACAGCCACGCCTCGCGCGGATAGCCCGAAGCCGTGAGCTGGCGCTCGTCCCAAGCCGGGCACACCCACACGCTGTCTTCATCGCGCCAGGCAATGTGGTTTTTGCCCGCCGGAAAGTGAAAACCGTTGGGCACCACCTGACGCGTTTCCAAATCAAATTCCAGCGTAAACGCCGCATCGCCGCCGCCCGGGCTGAGCGAGAGCAGCACCCGGTTCGGCTGCTCCACATAGTGCGACACGCCGTCTAAATACACATCCGCACCCAACACCGCATCAAAATCCGCCACCGAAAACAACACCTCCCATTCCGGCAGCCCGGCGCGATACGAAGCCGCGCTGCACACGCGGTACACACCCTTCGGAAACTCCTCGCTCTGATAAAAGTGATACATCCGCGCGCGGTGCTCCTGGCAAAACGGAATCTGCTGCTCGTCTTGCAACACCGCCAAAATATCGCGGCGCAGCGGCTCGTAATCCGGCCGGCTGTCCAGCCAGGCTTGCGTTTGCGCATGTTCGGCAGCGGCAAATGCGGCAGTTTCGGGAGCATTGAGGTTTTCAAACACGGCATAGCGGTCGGCAGACATTTTCAGGTAGCCTTTGGCAGAAAAATGGAAAGGAGGGCATTGTAGCAGTATTGGCGAGGAGGAAAGAGAAAGGCTACCTGAAAAGTGCACCGCAATTTAAACTGCATTGCGGTTCGCGCTTTCAGGTAGCCTTTGTCCTGCCGCTTGGTGTTACACGCGGCGAATGCTGTCTTTATAGTGTCCGGCGCGTTCGCCGCCGATCAGGCGCGGGCGGCTGGCGAGGGCGCAAACGTGGGCAGCGCCCAGTTCGCGCTGTTGCGGGCGCAGGGGGATTTGCACGTGTTTGATGTGCATACCGATGGAAGTGTCGCCGATGTCGAGCCCGGCGTGGGCGGTGATGAATTCCACTTCCACCGGGTCGCGCATATATTTGAAGGCAGCCAATTGGGCGCTGCCGCCGGCATGCAAGCCGGGCAATACATTCACGATTTCCAGTCCGTATTGTTCGGTCAGCTCGCGCTCCACGGCCAAGGCGCGGTTGATGTGCTCGCAGCCTTGCACGGCAAGGTAGATTTTGCGTTCGTTCAGGATGTCGAGCAGGGTTTTCACGACTACTTCGCCCACTTCCTGATTGGAATTTTTGCCGATACGGCCGCCGATCACTTCGCTGGTGGACAGGCCGAGCACAAAAATCTGCCCTTCGCCGATGGCGGATTGGTGCAGGATATCAAGCGCCAGGGCGCGGGTTTGTTCGGCTAATTGGGCTAGATCCATGAGATGCCTCCTTTATGCTTATTTTTGCTTATTGCCGCAAAACGGGCGGCTGGAAAGATTTTAGCAGCTTTGGGCGGGAATGGTTTTGATGGAGGATAAGATACGGCTCGGCGGTTGGCAAAAGGCTACCTGAAAACGAAGCTTCAACGCAATAAAACGCAGCATAGCGGAATTTCTGCGAAACTAAACTTTCAGGTAGCCTTTTGTTGTGGAAAAAGCAGGGCAGGATAGAGCCCATTGCACTGACTTTTGCAGTTCTGAGCTATTTGAGCTTTCAGGTAGCCTTCACACATTAGCATCCTGTTCACCTTTGCGCCTCGTGCCGGCGCGGGGCACTTCCTTTCTTTGCTTCGCCAAAGAAAGGAAGCAAAGAAAAGCGACTGCGGGCACAGGTTTGGCTTTGCCAAACTTCCCTCACTCCGCGCAGTTTTTCGGGCGGGCTCGCAACTTGCGGCTGCGCCGCTTCGAGCATGCAAGCCCTTGTTTCCCGAAAAATTGCGCTTCGTTCAGCTGCACCAGCAGACGGGTGGCAAGTTAGCTTAAGAAGCAGTGGTTATTCTGTTGGCATTGTGAATTAACACACAGCGATACCGCATTGACTCATCTTGTATCGATGTATTGGTTTGGCTATAGATGGACGAACTCAGACAAAATGTCGGCAGCAATGCCAACCTACAACAAATATGATATGCAAAGGCTACCTGAAATTTCAGGTAGCCTCTTTTCCTTTCCTGCCCAACAACTATCCGCCCTCGCCTCCCTGCTCTTTCACCAGCCGCCGTTCATACACGGATTGCGCCAGTGTGCCGGCGTCGATGTATTCCAGCTCACTGCCCAGCGGCATGCCTTGAGCCAGGCGGCTGACACGGTAGGGCAGATTTTTGAACAGCTCGGCCAGCACATAGGCGGTGGCGTTGCCTTCGGGGGTGAAGGCGGTGGCGATGATCACTTCTTCCACTTCGCTCTCTTGCAGGCGGGCAACCAGTTTGTCGAGCGCGATGTGCTGCAAATCCATGCCCTGCGCGGGGCTGATTTGCCCCATGAGCACGAAATAGAGGCCGTCGTGGCAGTGGGCGGCTTCCATGCCGGCCACGTCGGCGGGCAGGTGCACAATCATCAGGCGGCGGCCGTCGCGCGCGGGGTCGGCGCAGATGGCGCAGAGCTCGCCTTCGCAGAAGGTGTTGCACAGGCGGCAATGCTGCACGGCGGTGAGGGCGTGCTGCAAGGCGGCGGCCAGCTCGGCGGCGCCTTCGCGCTTGTGGCGCAGCAGCTCGTAGGCCATGCGGCGGGCGGATTTGGGGCCGACGTTGGGCAAAACTTCGAGGGCTTGGGTGAGGCGGGTGAAGGCGTCGATTTTTTTGCGGGTCATGGTTTGGGTTTCAGGTAGCCTGTTCACTCTTCCGGGTCGGTATGCAGGTAAGACAGGAATTCCGTGAACGAATCGGCGATTAGGATGGCGTTTTTCGCAAAGTTGGCTTCCGTGCTGATGTTGTCGCTCCACACGTCGCGCACATAGTAGTAAATCCTGCCGCTGTTTTTGTGCAGGCAGATGTAGTTGCCGCCCCAATCAAAGGCGTAGGGGATTAAATCGGGCGGCACTTCCATTTCTTCCCATTCGTTTACCGCCCTGCCCTCCAAGGTGAAATCGGGGTCGTCGCCAAAATCGCGGGCGTATCTGACGGCGATGAAATCTCTGATTTCGATATAGTCGTAATCGATGTTTGGGTTTTCAAATATGGGTTTGTTGGGTGTGCCGCCGTTCCACTTCAGATAATGCGCCTTAAAGTCTGTGGGGAAGGAGAGCCCCAATTTGCTTTCCACTTCCCGAATTTCTTGTTCGGAAATATTTTTTTCACAATCGTGAAATTCCAGCATTTTTGTGCCGCCTCCTGAATCAATCGGTATGTTTTCAGGTAGCCTTTCTTTGGGCGGCTACCTGAAATCATGCATCTATTCGCTGGCTTCGCTGTTGTCTTCCGCTGCGGTCGGGCTGTCGAACGAGGGCGGGGGCGGCAGCAGGTTGTTGAGCGTGAGGGCGGCGGGGTTGAGCACAGGGTGGCCGCTGAAGGAGGCGCTGTAGCCGCCGGCGCCGTTGCTGCGGATGGTGGTTTGCACGCCCAGCGGGAAAGTGGCGAGGTCGCTGATGTGGCCGAAGGGGAAGCCAGTGAGCACGGGTATGCCGCTGATGCGGCGCAGGGTACGGATCACGCTGGAGAGGTCGTAGCCGCCGTCGTACACGTCGCGCGCGTTGCCCATGCGGAAGTTGCCGAGCACGATGGCCTGCTGGCGTTTGAGGATGCCGGCCAGATGCAGGGTTTGCAGCATGCGCTCGAGGCGGTAGGGCTGTTCGCCCACGTCTTCGAGGAAGAGGATGCCGCCTTCGGGCTGCGGCAGGTAGGCCGAGCCGGCCAGGGAGGCAATCACGCTGAGGTTGCCGCCCCACATGGTGCCGTGCAGGGTGGGCACGTTGGCGGCCTGCACTTCCGATACTTGGATGCTCAAATCGGCACGGGTGCTGCCGTCGATAAAGGCTTGCATGGTGTATACCGAGGGCTGGGCTTTGCCGAAGCCGCTATAAAGCATGGGGCCGGCGAAGCTGCACATATTGCCTTGGGCGAGCAGGGCGAGCTGGATGGCGCACACGTCGCTGAAGCCGAAGAGCTGGGTGCCGTGTTCGCGCATCCGCGCGCCGAGCGAAGGCCAGTCGATATGAGGCAGCAGGCGTACTGCGCCGTAGCCGCCGCGCATGCCCATCAGCACTTGCGGGGTGGGCACTTTGCCGGAAGCCACGTCTTGGAAATCGGCGATGCGTTCGGCGTCAGTGCCGGCAAACCGCTGGCTGCGGCGCTCCACGGCCTGCTGGTTGGTGATGGTGAAACCGGCGTTATACAGGCGCAACAGCCCAGCCTGTGCCTGTTCGGCTCTAGGCGCGAAGCCGGAAGGAGCCACCACGCGCAAGGTGGTGCCTCCTCCACTGCGGGCGGGGCGGGATGGCGCATTGCCGCTGCCGGGTTTGTTTTGGTTGGTCGGCGACACGGGCATCGCCGGCGTGCTACACGCCTGCAACACGCCCGCACCGGCCAGAGTGGCGGAGGCGCTGAGAAAACGGCGGCGGGAAAGATGGGGGAACAGCATGGCGGGTTTCCTTAATCATTGAGTGGAGGCTACCTGAAAGCACAAGCTTCAACGCAGTTAAAACGAAAAATCAAACTGAGGTTCAGACAACCTGTTAGTGGTGTGGAGGCTACCTGAAAATGTTGTGCCAACCATGTTTCAGGTAGCCTTTAATGTAGAAATCAACAGCGTTGTTTACACTTTTGACTTTTGCTTGAAGACCCGTTTGAGCAGCTATCCGGCATTGTCAAGAATGTCGATAGACACGGGAAAGCCGCTCTGTTCTTGATAATGGCGGATAGCTGCTTAAGAGTCATTCAAGAAAAAACAAAAGCCGTCCGTCGTAGAAAAAGTGTAAACAACGCGACGATTTCCTACACCTTTTAACTTGGGCAGACGGCGGGCATTATACCAGCCCGTCCGCCGCCCCTTCCTTGGCCAACAATTCGGCCACCTGTCGCTGCCAGCCTTCCGGCAGCTCGGGCACGGCTTCGCGGCGCGGGGCGGCCCAAATCGAATCGGGGAAAAACGCATCGTTTGCAAAGCGGGCAATCACATGCCAATGCAGGTGCGGCACTTGGTTGCCGAAGCTGGCCAGATTGATTTTAGCCGGGCGCAACACCCGGCGCATCGCCGCTTCGGTACGCCACACCGCCGCCATCATTTCCTGCCGCTCTGCTGCGGGCAAATCCGTCATCTCGGCCACATGCTCGCGCCAAATCACGCGGCAAAACGCAGGCGCGGCGGGCGTGTCGTTTACGGCAATCACGCGCAGGCGGCTGTTTTGCCACAGCACGGTTTCATTTTCAGCACAGCACAGCGGGCAGGAGGCAGGCATTTCGGTTCCTTCCAAATGGTTTAACGAAGCTGGGCAAGGGTATAGCACGACGGCGGGTTTGCCAAGTGGGGTGGGAGAAAGGCTACCTGAAAGCGCCGCCTCAACGAAGTTAAAACTTCTCTTTCAGGTAGCCTTTACCTCGCCTGCCGGATTAGCTATATTCAAACTGTTTTCCACTCCCCATTTCCTCACGGATTTCCCCATGCGTTTCTTCCACCACCAGCAGCAATCGCGCCGCCGCACCGTGCGGCTGGTGGTGTTCTATGTGCTGGCCCTGATCGGCACAGTCGCCATCACTTCCGCCGGGCTCGGCAGCCTGCCGTTTTTGTTCGGTGCCAAAGTACGGCACAGCCTGTGGTGGTACTACCTGCCGCCCGCCCTGTTTGTATGCGCGCTCACCATCGGCCTGAGCCTGCACCGCCTGCGCGAACTGCGGCGTGGCGGCGAAGCAATAGCCAAGCGGCTGGGCGGCGAGGCCTTGCAGCTGGCCGATGCCACCTTTGCCGAGCGGCGGCTGCTCAATGTGGTGGCGGAAACCGCGCTTTCCGCCGGCCTGCCCACCCCGCCGGTGTACCTGCTGCGCCGCGACGGCAGCATCAACGCCTTTGCCGCCGGCATGAGCCCGCGCAGCGCCGTGATCGGCGTTACCCAAGGCGCCATCAACCTGCTCACGCGCGACGAGCTGCAAGCCATCGTTGCCCACGAATTCAGCCACATCCGCAACGGCGACATGCGCCTCAACTGTTATCTGGCCGCCTGGCTGCACGGCCTGCAGGGCATCGCCAGCAGCGGGCGCTATTTCCTCTACGGCCGCGATAACGAACATTATCTGGAATACCGCCGCCGCAAAAATGTAGACAACCATCCTTTCGACAACGGCGTGGAAATCGTGATGCAGTCCCTACCGCTGCAAGCCTTCGGCGTGCTGCTGATTGCGCTGGGCTCGGCGGGCAGCGTGTTTGCCCTCTGGCTGCAGGCTGCCGTGTGCCGCGAGCGCGAATTTATGGCCGATGCTTCCGCCGTGCAGCTCACCCGCCAAACCGCCCCGCTCATCGAAGCCCTGCGCAAAAGCGCCCGCACCGCCTCCTGCCGCCTCGCCTCCCCCGAAGCCCCCGAATATGCCCACCTGATGTTCGGCCGCATCCGCCCCAGCGACCTCGCCGCCACCCACCCGCCGCTCATCGAACGCATCCGCAGGCTCGATGCCGCCGCTGCCCGCCGTCTGGCCGAAGAACTGGCCTATGCCGACAGCCTTGCCCTGCCTTCCCCCGTTCACCTCAGCTTCGCCGCCCCGCAGCCGATGAGCGCCGAAGCCGAAGAAGCCGAACACCTCTACCGACATCGGCAGGCCCTGATGCAGGCGCGTATCCACCGCCACCGCCCGTCCGCCCCGTATCTGCCCCTGCAAGCCGACTGGCAGGCCGCCGCCTACGATGGCGAATATGCCTCTGCCGCCCTGCTCTGCCTGTTTCAAGTGCCCGCCCTGCCCGCCGGCTGCTGGCACCAGGCCGAACACAACGGCGGCATCAGCCCCTTCGTTTGGCAACAGCTCGCCCGCTTGCAGCAGCATCCCCTGCTGCCCAGCACCGAACTGCTCGAACACCTCCTACCCGCCCTCGTGATGCAGGAAGACCATGTCCTGCAAGCCCTGCTCGACCAAATCCGCAACCGCTTCCGCAAACACGGCACCAACCTCGAACAAGCCTACCTCTGGCTGCTGCTCAAAGCCTATCTCGCCCCTGCCCCGCAGCCCGGCCGCCTCACGCAGCATCCCGCTGCCGAAGCCCTAGCCCGCGCCGCCGAGCTCTCGCCCAAACAGCTGCAAACCGCCGTGAAAGGCGCGCTGCTGCTCACCGAGCCCGCCAAAATCGCCCTGCTGCGCCCCCTCGCCGCTACCCTCCTCGTTCGCCGCCCCCTGCTCTGGCGCTACCTCTGCGTGCGCCTCGATGTCGGCGCCTGGCACTTCGGCCTGGCAGGCAGCAAAGGCTGAAAGGCTACCTGAAACTTCCCCGCTGCCGTTTTTCAGGTAGCCTTCAGCCAAACAAAAACACATTCCAAAAGGAAAGCCATGAAACGCCTGCCCACCCTCCTCTCCTGCCTTTTTCTCCTTACCGCCTGCCAGAAAGACCCGCCATGCCCACCGCCGCCTCCGGCCCGCAGCCTCTGCAAACCAGCGAGCCGCAAATTACCGAGCCGCGAACCAACGAAGAAATCCGCGCCACCGCCGAAAAATTCCTCGCCCAATACCGCTATCTCGATGCCGCCTCCTGGGCATACGAACTCCAACAGCGCGGCGTGACCCTGCCGCCACACCTGCAGGCCGTGCTGGACGAAATGCACTACGACCCCGAAGCCCCCCTCTCCACCGGCAGCATCTTCGCCCTCAGTCCACAACAAATCGCCCGCCTGCAACCCAAAGCCGAAAACGGCGACACCGCCGCTGCCATCCGCCTCGCCCAATACTACCGCATGGCCTCCGGATTCACCCCTGAAGACAAACGCCTGGCCGACTACTGGGAAGCCAAAGCCGCCGGCGCCAGCCAAGCGCAATAAAACCACGGGCAAAAAAAGGCTACCTGAAACGCAACGCAGCAAGGTTTCTGCGAAGCTAAATTTTCAGGTAGCCTGTTCTTATCCAAATAGCTTACAGCACGTACCGCGCCAAATCTTCCTGTTCGGCTACTTCGGCCAGCCGCTCATCTACATAGGCGGCAGTAATCTGCGTGGTGCCTTGCGGGGCGTGGAAGGATACGTCTTCCAGCAGTTTTTCCAGCACAGTGTGCAGGCGGCGGGCGCCGATGTTTTCGGTTTTCTCGTTCACTTGGAAGGCGATTTCGGCCAGGCGGGTGATGCCGTCGGGAGCGAAATCGAGCTCTACGCCGTCGGTGGCCAGCAGGGCTTGGTATTGCTTGGTGAGGCTGGCGTCGGTGCTGGTGAGGATGGCTTGGAAGTCTTCCACGGTGAGGCTGCTCAATTCCACGCGGATGGGGAAACGGCCTTGCAGCTCAGGAATCAGGTCGCTGGGTTTGCTTAAATGGAAGGCGCCGGAAGCGATGAAGAGGATGTGGTCGGTTTTAATCATGCCGTATTTGGTTTGTACGGTGGTGCCTTCCACCAACGGCAAAAGGTCGCGCTGCACGCCTTGACGCGATACGTCACCGCCGTGTCGGTTGCTGTTGGCCGCGATTTTGTCGATTTCGTCGAGGAACACGATACCGTGCTGCTCCACGGCATGTACGGCCTGTTCGCGCAGTTCTTCTTCGTTAATCAGTTTGGCGGCTTCTTCGTCCAGCAAGAGCTTCATGGCGGCAGCCACTTTGATTTTGTGCGGCTTGGTGCGGCCTTTGCTGAGGTTGGCAAACATGTCTTGCAGCTGGCTGCTGAATTCTTCCATCCCGGGCGGGCCCATCACTTGCATGGAGGTGGGCGAGGCTTGGCTCAGTTCGATATTGATTTCTTTATCGTCCAATTCGCCCCGGCGCAGCATTTCGCGGAATTTTTTGCGGGTGTGGCTTTCGGGCTGCGGTTCGGCCGGTTCGCCTTCGAAGCCGGTTTGCGGCGGGGGCGGCAACAGCGCGTCGAGCACGCGGTTTTCGGCAGCATCTTGGGCGCGGTCGCGATTTTTGCGCACGGCCTGCTCGCGCAAATTCTTCAGGGCGATTTCCATCAAATCGCGCACGATGCTGTCCACATCACGCCCCACATAGCCCACTTCGGTAAACTTGGTGGCCTCGATTTTGATAAACGGCGCATTGGCCAGCCGTGCCAAACGGCGGGCAATTTCGGTTTTGCCCACGCCGGTGGGGCCGATCATCAGGATATTTTTCGGCACGATTTCGCTTTGCAGCGGCTCGGCCACCTGGCTTCTGCGGTAGCGGTTGCGCAAGGCCACGGCCACGGCCTTTTTGGCCTGCTGTTGGCCGATGATGTGTTTGTCCAGCTCATGGACGATTTCTTGCGGGGTCATCACGGAAGTGCTCATAAAACGGCTCCCAAATAGCTTGATCAAATATAGGGCGGATGAACTTAACTTTAGCCACGGCGTTGGTTCGCTTGGAATCGAAAGGCAATCTAATCCGCCATCACGAACAGCAGGCAAATGGCACCGCTGCTGCGAAAATCAAGGGCAGCTGACTAGTTTGCCCGAGAGTTTGGTTTCAGGTAGCCTGTTGGCGTAGCATCTACCAAGAAAAAGGCTACCTGAAAATACGGCGCAACCCCGCACCTAAAGCGAGCCGCTTGCGGCATACCGTCCACCCAATACCACGGTAAAACGGTATTTTTTCAACAAATGCTTGCGCCCGTATGGCAAATTACCCTAAAATCCGCTGTTTTCTTATTGATCAAATTTCCCGAAGGAAGAAGGAATAATAATATGGTAGTTATCCGTTTTTCGCGCGGCGGCTCCAAGCATTCTCCGTTTTTCAACATCGTGGTAGCCGATTCACGCAACCGTCGTGACGGCCGCTTCATCGAGCGCGTTGGTTTCTACAACCCCGTAGCCAACGAAAAACAAGAACGCGTACGCCTGAACACCGAACGCCTGAACTACTGGGTGAGCCAAGGCGCGCAAGTGAGCGACGCCGTTGCCCGCTTGGTAAAAGAGCAGCAGAAAGCCGCTTAATCCCGGAATACCCGCCATGAGCCGCAGCCAAGACAACTGGGTAGCCATGGGCTATGTGAAAGGTGCTTTCGGCATCAAAGGCTGGGTAAAAGTAGCCGCCGATACCGAATACGCCGACAGCCTGCTGGACTACCCTGTATGGCAGCTGAGCAAAGACGGTGTTTCCCGCAGTTATACGCTGGAAAACGGCCAGGTGGCCGGCGATGAATTGCAAGTAAAATTCGCCGAAATAAGCGACCGTGATGCCGCACAGCTATTGCGCGGCTACACCATCGAAATCAAACGCAGCGATTTTGAGCCCGCTCAAGAAGGCGAATACTACTGGGCAGACTTGGTCGGCTTGACGGTGCACAACCGGCAAAACGAACTCATCGGCACAGTAAACAGCCTGATGGAAACCGGTGCACATGATATTTTGGTGGTGGATGGTGAGCATGGCCGCAAACTAATCCCGTTTGTCGATCACTACATCGACAATGTGGATTTGGAACAAGGCAGCATCATTGCCGATTGGGGCTTGGATTACTGATGTATATCCAAGCCGTTACCCTGTTTGGCGAGATGTTCCGCAGCATCACCGACTACGGCGTAACCGGCCGCGCCCTGCAACGCGGTTTATGGCATTTCAACAGCATCAACCCACGCCAGTTTGCCGACAACAAATTAGGCTACATTGATGACAGACCTTTCGGCGGCGGCCCAGGCATGATTATGATGGCCGAGCCACTCCAATCGGCAATCGATGCTGCCAAAGCGCAGCACAACGGTAAAGTGGTTTACCTCAGTCCGCAAGGCAGCCCGCTCACACATCAAAAAGCAGCCGAACTGGCTAAACTAGATGGTCTGATTTTGGTGTGCGGCCGCTACGAAGGCATAGACGAGCGCCTGCTAAGCAGCGTCATTGATGAAGAAATCAGCATTGGCGACTTTGTAGTATCTGGTGGCGAATTGCCGGCTATGATGCTGATGGATGCAGTGTTGAGGCTGATCCCCGGCGTACTGGGCGATGCCGACTCGGCCGGGCAGGATTCTTTTGCCAACGGCCTCTTAGACTGCCCGCACTACACCCGCCCAATAGAATTTCAGGGCATGACCGTGCCCGCTGTATTGCGCAGCGGCAACCACGCCCTGATTGCGGAATGGCGCTTAGAACAAGCGTTGCGCCGCACCCTGCAGCGCCGACCAGACCTTTTGGCCGGTCGCGCATTAACCCCAGAGGAATCTAGGCTCCTGCAGAAAATCCAGCAGGAGGAACGAGATATCCCATCATAAACTTAAGGACTATAGCAATGAACTTGATTCAACAGCTCGAACAGGAAGAAATAGCCCGTTTGAACAAAACTATCCCCGAATTCGCTCCCGGCGACACCGTATCCGTTTCCGTGCGCGTAACCGAGGGCAACCGTACCCGTCTGCAAGCCTACGAAGGCGTGGTAATTTCCCGCCGCAACCGTGGCCTGAACAGCAACTTCATCGTGCGCAAAATCTCTAGCGGTGAAGGCGTGGAACGTACTTTCCAGCTGTATTCTCCCAACGTGGAAAAAATCGAAGTGAAACGCCGCGGCCACGTTCGCCGTGCCAAACTGTACTACCTGCGTGGCCTCACTGGTAAAGCCGCCCGCATTAAAGAAAAATTGTCCGGCCGCAAACTGGAAGATTAATCTTTGCTGTTATCGAAAACCTGCCCGCTGTGGCAGGTTTTTGTTTGCGGCTTGACTCTTCAATCGCTTTGTCTCATCTATAGGAGTATTGAAGTAACACAATGAATACAAATCACAATACCGCATAATAAAAGACTGCCTGAAAGTCCAGCTTCATAGAAACTCATAAACCTATTCTGCAGCGCCCATTACCTTTGTTTTCGCGAAACTCACCCCATTCATTTTCAGGTAGCCTATACGCAACCACACGCCACCATATTCCCAGCTTGTTGCTTACACGCCGCCTTTTACCTTTGCGCCCATCAGCCCGCTTTTTCAGGTAGCCTGTCTCCACTTAAAATAATACCCTTTCACTTCACCGCTTTTGCACCATGACCACACAAATCGGCATTGATTTAGGCACCACCAACTGTCTCGTCGCCCAATTCATCAATGGCGAAACCCGCCTGATTCCCAACCGGCTCGGCCACACGCTCACGCCTTCCGTGGTGAGCGTGGCGGATGACGGCACGATACTGGTGGGGCTGGCCGCACGCGAGCGGCTGCGCACCGCCCCGCAGGCCACCGCCTCCGCCTTCAAACGCTTCATGGGCACCGACAAAATCTTCCGGCTCAACGGCAAGAAATTCCGTGCCGAAGAGCTTTCCGCACTGGTGCTGCGCCAGCTGAAAGAAGATGCCGAAGCCGATTTAGGCGAAGCAGTGCGCGACGTGGTGATTACCGTACCCGCCTATTTCAACGCCATCCAGCGCCAGGCCACGCGCAACGCCGCGCAGATGGCCGGGCTCAACGCGCTGCGCCTGCTCAACGAGCCCACCGCCGCCGGCTTGGCCTACGGCCTGCAGGAAAAGCCCGACGACACCCGCTTTCTGATTTACGACCTCGGCGGCGGCACGTTCGACGTATCCGTGCTGGATTATTTCGACGGCGTGGTGCAGGTATCCGCCAGCGCGGGCGACAACCATTTGGGCGGCGAAGATTTCGTGCAGGTGTTGCGCCAGCTTTTTCTGGCCAAATGCAAAGAATTGAGCGACGAAGAACGCACCCGCCTCGCCGACAGCAGCGAGCTGTGGCAGGCCTTGGAAACCGCCAAACGCAGGCTCGGCGAAGAAATGCAGGCCGAAGTGCAGGTGAACGTGGGCAACCGCATGGCGGCCGCCGCGATTACCCGCCAAGAATTCCAAGAAGCCGCCAAACCGCTGATGGCGCGGCTGCGCCAGCCGTTGGAACGCGCCCTGCGCGACGCCAAGCTGCACCCGAGCCAAATTGACAGCATCATTTTGGTGGGCGGCGCCACGCGGATGCCGGTTATCCGCAACACCATCGCCCAGCTGTTCGGCCGCATTCCCAAAGCCTCGGTCAATCCCGATGAAGCCATCGCGCGCGGCGCGGCGGTGCAGGCCGCCCTGCTGGCGCGCGACAGCAACGTGGAAGAAGTGGTGCTCACCGACGTGATGCCCTTCTCGCTGGGCGTGGAAGTATCCGAACAGCTGCCGGACGGCAGCATCACACACGGCATTTTCAGCCCGATTATCGAGCGCAACATGCCCGTGCCCGTATCGCGCGTGTCCGGCTATTCCACCATGAACGACCGGCAAACCGCCATCACGCTCCGCGTGCTGCAGGGCGAATCCGTGCTCGCCAGCGAAAACCTCGAGCTCGGCCAGCTCGAAGTGCGCGTGCCGCCGCGCCGCGCCGGCGAAGTGAACATCGACGTGCGCTTCAGCTACGACGCCAACGGCCTGCTAGACGTGGACGTGAGCAACGAAGACCTCAACATCAAAGTCAACCAAACCTTCCGCCACAACAGCATCAACCTGAGCGAAGAAGAAGTACAGGCCGCGCTCGAACGCCTCGCCGCGCTCAAAGTCCACCCGCGCGAACAGCAGGAAAACATCTACCTGCTGGAAAAAGGCAAACGCCTGTATGAAGAATACCTCGGCGAGCAGCGCCAGGCCATCGGCCGCGCCGTGATGCAATTCGAGCGCACGCTGGAGAGCCAAGACGCCAACGCCATCCGCCACGCGCAAAAAGAATTCGGCGAATTCCTGCGCCACTTCGACGGCGGCTGGCTGCTCTAAGGCCGCCCGAAACCGCCAACCGGGCATTCACGCCCAACCCAAACGGAAAACAACAAGCAGGCTACCTGAAAACGAGCAGGGCGAGTTTCGTTCGTTTTCAGGTAGCCCCCACACCGCACCGGAACCCATCATGGATTGCTGGCACATCCTGCAAATCGCGCCCACATCAGACGAACGCGCCATCAAACGCGCCTACGCCAAACTGCTGAAAACCACCCGCCCCGACGACGATGCCGAAGGCTATCAGCGTCTGCGCGAAGCGTTTGACGAAGCCCTCGCCATCGCCCCCTATCTCGCCAGCGAAGCCGCCCCGGAATGGTCGTTCCCGACAAGCGAACGGCTACCTGAAAACGAGCAGGGCGAGTTTCGCCAAAACGAGCAAAGCGGATTCGGCCAGGTCTATTCCCATCATGCCTTGCCGCCGTGGCAGGCCGACAGCCCCGACGAACACCACGCCTACCGATTTTCAGGTAGCCTCCATCCCGATACAACCGAAAACGAAAGGCTACCTGAAAACGGAAACCCGCCCGAAGCAGACGAACTGTTTTCAGGTAGCCCCCATCCCGGTGCGGAAGAAAACGAAAGCGCGCCCGAAGCCTTCGTTTATCCGTTCGCCCCCGATATCGGCGACACATTTTCAGGTAGCACCCACCCCTACAGCAGCGACCCCTGCGCCGCCCTGCTCAGCAATATCGAAACTTACTTCACCCGTGGCGGCGCGGCCGAGCTCGAAGCCGCCTGGCCGCACATCCGCGAACGGCTCGAGCAGCTGCCCCTAGGCGAAACCGAAAACGCCTCCCACCAACTCGCCGACTTCCTGCGCACCCATAAAATCAACGACTGCATGCTGTGGGCGCAATGGTCGGATTATTTCGGCTGGCACCGCCCCGACATCCGCAACAACATCTTCACCCCGGCCGAGCTGGAACAAATCAAGGAATACCGCAGGATAGCGGCCAGGCTGGCCAAACACCGCGCCCAAACGCAGCACACCCAAACCTTCGTCCCGCCCATCGGGCAGGCCACAGCACAGCTGCTGGCGTATTGGCGGCAATGGTTCAAGCAAGGCGGCAGTGAAGAGCTGCTGCGCCGCTGGCCGGAAACCAGCCGGATGCTCGACAACGTGCCGCTGCAGGAGCGGAGCGATGTGGCCGCAGCCTGCCTCGATTTCCTGCACCACAACCAAATCCGCCACCCGCTCTTGTGGGCGCACTTGGCCGACTATCCCGGCTGGCCGCACGCCTTCTTCCAAGAAGTGCGCGACCCGGAAGGCCTGGCGCGGCTGGAAGAATACCGCCGCACCGCCGGCATCATCCGCCTGTTCGAGCCGGAAGCCACCGGGCCGGACGAAGACGGCGGCAAGCCGGAGGAGCGCCTGCCCGTATCCACCCTGTTCGCCCGCTTCCTCGGCACCCAACCCGGCCTGCTGCGCCGCCTGTTTGCCGCCTTTGCCGCCATGCTGCTGTGGCCGGAGTTGTCCGGCGAAGCCAACCGCCGCCAGCGCTGGCTGCTGCACACCTACCGCCCGGCCGTACACAAGCGCTACGATTTCTGGCACGGCTGCCGCATTGCCTGGGTGGTTATCTGTATCCTAGCAGCCGTGATTGGCAGCTTGGCCGCAGGAGGAAGCCCGAATGGCGGTCTTGACTTGCTTGCCGACTTTATGTTGGTGGTAGTCATCCTGGCTGCCATGCAGGTTGTTTATGCTGTGGGCAGCAGCAATATTTATTCAGCCTTAGAGTCTCTCAATCCCGGCTTGGGTGAAAGTTTTAATCATTTCAAATACCGTACGGGCTGGGGCAAAGCCGTACATTTACTGCTTTCCCCGGCCATCCTCGTGCTTTTTGCCCCTGTGCTGCCCGCTGAGCCTTGGTGGAATATCGGCTACCTTGCCGTCCTGTTGGCCTGTTGGACATATTATTTTTGGCATCTTGAAGAGGACACGGCCGGCTGGAGCACCAGCAATCTCTGCCTGCTCGGCCTCTCCTTCCTGATTTTCTCGTTTCCTATACCGAAAGGTTATGGCCGCTATATCTTGGCTGCCACGCTGCTCTGGCTCAACGGCAACTTCTATCTGCTGTTTGACCGCCCCGCCTGGCTGGACAAAATCGAGCGGCTGATTCAGAAGGCACTCAGTTTGCAAACCCTCCAACGACTGCCGTGGCAGTTGCTGTTGCTAACGGGCGTGGCCAGCTTAGGCGGTTCGATACTGTCCGGCAATCAGTTGCTCGGTTTAACCATACTGCTCCTGCCCTGGCGCATCATTTGTGCCGCTTTGCTGTGGCTGTTGCTGCTGCCCGTACACACTGCACGGTTGGCCAGGCAGGAGAAAAGTGGTGTATTGCTGGAAATCGGCACCGGCGCAATCATGCTGCTGGCTCTGTTGAACTTGTCCAATCTCAGCCCGTATCCCGACAACCTGCTGCTGTTCTACCCTGCCATACTGCTTTCGGTCCTGCTGCGCCGCATGGTGCTGTGGCTGGTATGCCGGTTGCTGAAAATCGGAGATAAGGCTGTCTGAAATAACACAGGCTACCTGAAAACCGCTTCGCCCGTTTTTCAGGTAGCCTCCATCCCACCCGCCACCTTTCCACCCACACCACCATGTCCGCCTTTATCCGCCTGCGCTTACACATCCTCGCCCTGCTCGCCCTGGCTGCCGTTATAGCCGGGCAGTTCGGCAGCTTCTTTTGGCCGGCCGAACTGTTCAGTCATTTCCTACCTTACTACGCCGCTATTTTCATCTTGGCCGCGTTCTGGCCGCGCCCGAAGTGGCGTGCGCCGTGGCTCATGTGTGCTGCCGCATCGCTGCTGTGGCTGGCTCAGCCCTTTGCCCTGCCCGATGCCCCGGCCGACGGCACGCGGCTGGTTTGGTACAACGTCCACCTCGACAACCCCGCCGCCGAAGCGGAAAGCGCCGCCCTCTTGGCCGAACAGGCCGACCTACTCGCGCTGGGCGAAATCAACCTCGACAACCCCGGCTGGCACAGCCTGCGCCAAGCCTATCCGCACGGCTGCCAACACCGCGAACACAGCCCCTTCGCCCTTGCCCTGTGGAGCAAACAACCGCTGGCCACCTGCGAAGTGCGCATGATTGGCGACTACCCCTATATCCGTGCCCAAACCACCGACGGTATCGCCCTCTACGCCCTGCACCCGCCGCCACCCATCAGCAGCGAACTGGCCGGGGCGCGGCAGCACTACCTGGCTGAAACCGCCCGCGCCCTTGCCACCGAACCGCGCACGCTGGCCGTGGGCGACTTCAACAGCAGCCCGTTTTCCCCGCTGTTTGCCCGCTTCCTGCAAGAAAGCAGCAGCCGCCCCGCCACCCGCTACTTCACGCCCACTTGGCAACCGTTCTTCCTCAATATCGACCACGCCTTAGCCAAAGGCCTAAACGTTTCCGCCCACACCCTGCCCTGGCAACACTCCGACCACCGGCCGCTCTTGGTGGAATACACCGGCCAATGAAGTAGAAATATAAAAGGCTACCTGAAACCCGCCATTCCGTTTTCAGGTAGCCTTTCCCGCCCAGCCTTACCGCACATTGTGTGATAAAATAACGCGTTTTAATCGATTGGGCTTTAAATCTCCATGAGCAGCACCCACGACCACCGGTTTGCCAAAGAAACCATCCCCGTCAGCCTCGAAGAGGAAATGCGCAAAAGCTATCTCGATTACGCCATGTCTGTAATCGTCGGGCGCGCGCTGCCCGATGTGCGCGACGGCCTGAAACCCGTGCACCGCCGCGTGCTTTACGCTATGCACGAGCTGAAAAACAACTGGAACAGCGCATATAAAAAATCCGCCCGCGTGGTCGGCGACGTTATCGGTAAATACCACCCGCACGGCGATTACGCGGTGTATCAAACCATCGTCCGCATGGCGCAGCCGTTTTCCATGCGCTATATGCTGGTGGACGGGCAGGGCAACTTCGGCTCGGTGGACGGCGACGCCGCCGCAGCCATGCGTTATACCGAAATCCGCATGGCGAAAATCGCCCACGAAATGCTGGCCGACATTGAAGAAGAAACCGTCAATTTCGGCGACAACTACGACGGCAGCGAGCGCGAACCGCTGGTGCTGCCCACCCGCTTCCCCGCCCTGTTGGTGAACGGCTCCGAAGGTATTGCCGTGGGCATGGCCACCAGCATTCCACCGCACAACCTGCGCGACACACTTGCAGGCTGCCTGAAACTCCTGAACGATCCGGACACCGGCATCGACGAACTCATCGACATCGTCAAAGCCCCCGATTTCCCCACCGGCGCCACCATTTACGGTTTAACCGGCATCCGCGCGGGCTACCAGACCGGCCGCGGCCGCGTGGTCATCCGCAGCAAATCGCACATCGAACCCATCGGCAAAAACGGCGAACGCGAAGCGATTGTGGTCGATGAAATCCCGTATCAGGTGAACAAATCCAAGCTGGTGGAAAAAATCGGCGAATTGGTGCGCGAAAAAACCGTGGAAGGCATTGCCGAGTTGCGCGACGAATCCGACAAAGACGGCACGCGCATCGTCATCGAGCTCAAACGCGGCGAAAACGCCGAAGTGGTGCTGAACCAGCTGTACAAACTCACTCAGTTGCAAGACACGTTCAGCATCAACATGGTTGCGCTGGTGGACGGACAGCCGCGCCTGCTGAATCTGAAGCAGATTTTGAACGAATTTCTGCGCCACCGCCGCGAAGTCGTTACGCGCCGCACCCTGTTCCGCCTGAAAAAAGCACGCGCCGAAGGGCATATTGCCGAAGGCAAGGCCGTTGCGCTGTCCAATATTGACGAAATGATTGCGCTGATTAAGGCCTCGGCCGACGTGGACACCGCGCGCGAAGCCCTGATGGGGCGCGCATGGCAGTCTGCTTTGGTGAGCGAAATGTTGAGTCGCAGCGACTTGGATTTGACCTTGGCACGCCCCGAATGGCTGCCTGAAAACCGCGGCCTGCATTCGGACGGCTACTGGCTGTCGGACGAACAGGCGCGCGCCATCCTGCGCATGAGCCTGCGCAACCTGACTGGCCTGGACCAAGACGAAATCGTGAAAGAATACAAGTCTTTAATGGACATTATTATGGACTTGCTGGACATTCTGGCCAAACCCGAACGCGTGCGCCAAATCATCGAGGGCGAACTGCTGGAAATGCAAACCCAGTTCGGCGACGAACGGCGCAGCGAAATCAACCCGTTCGGCGGTGGCGACATTGCCGACGAAGACCTGATTCCGCCGCGCGAAATGGTGGTGACGCTCACCCACGGCGGCTACATCAAAACCCAGCCCACCAGCGATTACCAAGCGCAAAAACGCGGCGGGCGCGGCAAACAGGCAGCCGCCACCAAAGACGAAGACTTCATCGAAACCCTGTTTGTCGCCAACACCCACGACTACCTGATGTGCTTCACCAGCTTCGGCCGCTGCCATTGGATTAAGGTGTACAAACTGCCCGAAGGCGGCCGCAACAGCCGCGGCCGCCCGATCAACAACGTTATCCAGCTGGACGAAAACGAAAAAGTTTCCGCCATCCTGCCCGTGCGCGACTTCCCCGAAGACGAATACGTTTTCTTCGCCACCGCTATGGGCGTGGTGAAAAAAGTGCAACTTTCTGCGTTTAAAAACGTGAGCAAAGTTGGCATCAAAGCCATCGCCCTCAAAGAAGGCGATAGCCTGGTGGGTGTAGCGCGCACCTCCGGTCGCAACGACATCATGCTCTTCTCCAACCTCGGCAAAGCCATCCGCTTCAACGAATATTGGGAGCGCAGCAGCGACGATGAAGAAACCGGCGACGACAACGACACCGAAATTTCAGGTAGCCAGGAAGACGACAACGCCGAAAGTGCCCCCATCAGCGGCAAACACGGCGTGCGCCCCAGCGGCCGCGGCAGCGGCGGCCTGCGCGGCATGAGATTGCCCGAAAACGGCCGTATCGTCAGCCTCATCACCTTCGCCCCCGAATGCGAGCAGAGCGAGCTGCAAGTGCTCACCGCCACCGCCAACGGCTACGGCAAACGCACCCCGATTGCCAGCTACAGCCGCAAAAACAAAGGCGGCCAAGGCAATATCGCTATCAACACCGGCGAGCGTAACGGCGACCTAGTGGCCGCCACCCTGGTGAGCGAAAGCGACGACCTGATGCTGATCACCAGCGGCGGCGTGCTCATCCGCACCAAGGTGGAACAAATCCGCGAAACCGGCCGCGCCGCCGCCGGCGTGAAGCTGATTAACCTGGACGAAGGCGAAACCCTCGTCAGCCTCGAGCGCGTAGCCGAAGAAGAGGAAGACGAAGCACAAGCCGCCGAAACCCAAACCTCAGCCGAAAGCCCGAACCAAGAACAAAGCGAGGTTTAAGCGCCCGCCGAGAAAAGGCTACCTGAAAGCAAAGCGCCAACGAAGTTATAGTGGATTAAATTTAAATCAGGACAAGGCGGCGAGCCGCAGACAGTACAAATAGTACGGCAAGGCGAGACAACGCTGTACTGGTTTTTGTTAATTCACTATAAAACCGGCTCTGCACTATTTTCAGGTAGCCTTTTGTTTGTCCCATCCACTCTAAACCATCATCCCAGCAATAGCAGGCAACCAAGCGGCAAGCCGTAGGCAGCATACCCATACAGCAAGGCTAAGCCACACCCTGCCTCTTGGGAACAACCAGAAAGGCTACCTGAAACCATGCGTGCCGTTATTCAAAAAGTCAGCCATGCCCACATCGCCGCCGCCGACGCGCCCGATGCACCGTTCAGCCAAATCCCCCACGGCCTGTGCGTGCTGCTCGGCGTGGGCGGCGAAGACAGCGAGGCCGACGCCCGCTATATCGCCGACAAAATCGCCCACCTGCGCATCTTTGAAGACGAAGCCGGCAAGCTCAATTTATCGGTGAAAGACACCGGCGGCGAAGTGCTGCTGGTATCGCAATTCACCCTCTACGGCGACGCCCGCAACGGCCGCCGCCCCTCCTTCAGTCAAGCCGCCCGCCCCGAACAGGCCGAAGCGCTGTATCAGCAAGTAGCCGCCCTCTTGCGCGGCCACGGCGTGAACGTGGCCGAAGGCCGCTTCCGCACCCATATGCTGGTCAGCCTGTGCAACGACGGGCCGGTAACCATTTTGCTGGATTCGCAAAAAACGTTTTAAATCGGCACGATAAAGGCTACCTGAAAACTACGGCTGCTTTTCGGCGGTTTCCAAACTCTAAACAGCCTGTAGTTTTCAGGTAGCCTTTATTAGAGTTAATGCCGGGCCTCAATTCAGCCTACGTTTGCCGACATGATTGAGGTATCATTTATTATTGCTCATAATCGAGCAAGGAAATTTTTAAATGAATATGGAGATGTGAAATGATTCACGAACAGACCAAGATATTAAATCAATTAGCAAGTTATTTGCATAATGGGACTAGTTTAGAATATGACACAGCATATTTGGAATATAGATTCAATCCAGAAGAGAAATGGTATTCAGTTATTTCATGGTATGAAAAAGATGGGAAAAACTTCCCAGCCGAAGAGAGTGAGTTTGATTTTATCTGCAGCAATTCTATAAAGTTATGCCAAGATTTACATAAAATTATGTTTAATAAAACTGGTGGAGACTGGCGAAAGTTTGTTTTAACGCTTAATAGCGAAGGAGAGTCCAATACCCAGTTTATATATGACAAACAATCTCGACTTGATAGTTTTTAGTAAGCATCGGGCGTGTGCAGTACGAGCACAGTTTCAGGCTACCTGAAAAACTGCATGACAGCCGCATATCGAATTCTTGAATCCGACATCTCACTTAGAAAAACACACGGCGGCATTTCCATGCCGCCGTTTTAATATGCCATTCTGTTTTCAGGTAGCCTGAAACCTGTGCTACTGCGCAGTCTGCGCCACGCCTTCCACAGGCGGCAATTCGCGCATATCGCGCCAGCCGTCGTTGGTTTTTACCAGCGTGGCCTGTTCCACCCGTTTCAGCGGCAGGCGGTTTTGCCAGGCTTCGCTGCCTTGGCGCACTAGGCGTTTTGCCCAGCCATCCATCGTGATGCTGCCCTCGTATACCACGCGGGATACAGTGAGACCGGCGGCGTTGGTGGCCGGTTCGGTGTAGTACTGCACTTTGTCCACATGCTCGTGCCCTAGGCAGAACAGCGGCCCGTTTAGGCCGGCGCGAGTGTGTTTGCGCCCGTTTTCGGTGAGCGCGAACACCAGCGCCACATCGTCATCACCCTCTTTCAAGCGCTCATACAAACCGGCGCTCTCCAACGCCCGCATCTGCTTGCCGGCCGCTTCATTGATGCGTTTATCTTCTGTATCGCGGCGCGGCAGCACAATCCGCTCCGAGCCCAGCAGCGGCGCAGCTCCATCGGCATCCAAAGCCAGCGGCAAGCACACCTCGTTTGCCGCCGCATAACGCGCCAGCACATCTCGAAACTGCCCCTTGCCCGCTTCCTGCGCGCCGCAACCGGCCAGCAGCCCGGCAGCCAAGGCCGCCCACATCCAATGTTTCATAAATTCTCCACAATCAAATATATCCCGGCACAGCCCATGCCATGCCATGACAAAAAAACATCCTACCCGTACAATGGCGGGCGTTTCAATCGGCAAGGATTATACACAATAATGACCACCCTCTACGGCATCCCCAACTGCGCCACCGTGAAAAAAGCCCGCGCCTGGCTAGACGAAAAACAAGTGCCCCACGCCTTCGTTAATTTCAAAACCGAAGCCCCCGCGCCCGAGCAGCTCGCCCGCTGGCTCGATGCCGTTGGCGCAGACATTCTCATCAACCGCAAAGGCACCACCTGGCGCAAACTCAGCCCGGCCGAGCAAGCTGCCGCCGACAGCCGCGAAGGCGCCATCGCCCTGATGCAGGCACAGCCCTCCGTGATCAAACGCCCCGTGCTCGAACACCAAGGCCGCGTCCACATCGGCTTTTCCCCCGAACGCTATTCCGAAATCTTCGCCTAAACCATGAACCAAACCATTTTTATCGCCGATCTCCATCTCTCCGAGCACAGCCCCGAGCTCACCGAACTCTTCCTGCGCCAGCTGCACCACTGGCAAAACACCGCCGATGCCCTCTACATCCTCGGCGACCTGTTCGATGCCTGGGTGGGCGACGACGACCGCACCCCCTTCACCGACCACATCGCCGACGAATTAAAAGCTTTCGCCCAACACAAACCCGTATATTTCATCCCCGGCAACCGCGATTTCCTGCTCGGCCAAGACTTCGCCAGCCGCAGCGGCATGACCCTGCTGCCCGAGCAGCATCCGCTTACCCTCTACGGCCGCCGATACCTCATCACCCACGGCGACGAACTCTGCACCGCCGACCTGCCCTATATGCAGTTCCGCGCCCAATCGCGCCAGCCCCAATGGCAGGCCGCCATCCTCGCCAAGCCCCTGGCCGAACGCCGCCTGCTGGCGCAGCAAATCCGCCAGATGAGCGAACGCGGCAAAGCCGAAAACGGCAAAAGCGCCGTTTCCGACGTAACCGAAGAAGCGGTATCCGCCCTGATGGCGCAACACCCCGGCGCCGACCTCATCCACGGCCACACCCACCGCCCGGCCACCCACCGGCACACCCTGCCTGGCGGCCAAAACTTCACCCGCTTCGTGCTGCAAGACTGGTATGGCAAAGAAGGCGGCTGCCTCATCGTATCGCCCGCAGGCGTGAGCGTACAGCATCTGGCCTTAGATTAGCCAAGCTTGTTCAATAACATTTTCAGGTAACCTTTCCACCGCTTAGGAAGGCTACCTGAAAATCTAACAGGCTACCTGAAACCCCTATCCGCAATGTCGCAGATTATTTCAGGTAGCCTGTGTTAATACCGCTGATAGGGATAGGGATAG
>CAUUTP010000015.1:0-29712 GCA_963548155.1 uncultured Eikenella sp. | reverse complement strand
CCTTGCGGCGGGGGATTTTGAGTCCCCTGCGTCTACCAATTTCGCCACCTGGGCAGGTGATGAAGAAACGGCATTATAGGCATTTTTCCACGTTTGTAAAGTTTTTTACCTGCATATCTGCCGTTTTGCCGTTTAAAACCGTGTTTTCAATGGCAATAAAACCACAGCCCTGCTCCACCCTATTGCCTTTTGGCTGGCCAACACCCTATTTCGTAGGGAGGTGAAGCTCTCGTTTGTGTGTATTATAGCGGATTGGCTTTGAATCAGGACAAATTAACAAGCCGCAGAATACAGCCAGCATGGTACAACCAACCAATGCGCTACTGGTTTAAAGTGAATCTGCTATATATAATCGCCGCATGCGCACAACAATCCTCCTTTCCGCAGCCCTCCTGCTATTGACCGGCTGCCCCTCCGAACCGCCTGCCGCGCCCGAAGCATCGGCATCTGCGGCTTCCGCCGCCTCTGCCGTTACCAGCCAATTTCACGGCACAGACATCAGCCAAGACCCCATCGGCGGCGACTTCACCCTCACCAGCCACAACGGCCGCCCCGTTTCCTTAAGCGATTTTCGCGGCAAAATAGTGGTGCTCGTGTTCGGCTACACTCACTGCCCAGATGTGTGCCCCACGCACCTGCTCACCTATACCCAGGCCATTGCCCAGTTGCCGCCCGAGCAAGCTGAAGCGGTGCAACTCTTGTTCGTTTCCATCGACCCCGCGCGCGACCGCCCCGAGCTCTTGGCGCGCTATGTGCCCGCCTTCAATCCCAGCTTTATCGGGCTCACCAGCGCCGATGGCAGCGAAGCTGAAACCCAAGCCGTGATGAAGCTCTACGGCGCCACCGCCGTAAAACAGCCGCCGCAACCCAATGGCTTTTATAGCGTAGACCACAGCAGCGCCACCTTTCTCATCAACCGCCAAGGCCGCCCCGTGGTGATGGAAGCCTTCGGCCAAACCGCCACCCAACTGGCAGAAGACCTCAAAACCCTGTTAAACCAACAGCCTTAACACCAAAGGCTACCTGAAAGCCGATTTTCAGGTAGCCCCAATCAAGAAACCAAACACCATGCAGAAAAATGACCAACAAGCCCGCCTCGCCGTCCTCATCGACGCCGACAACGCCCCCGCCGACATCATCGACCGCCTGCTCGAAGAAATCGCCAAATACGGCATCGCCAGCGTGAAACGCATTTATGGCGACTGGAGCCACGGCCTCTCCAAATGGAAAGCCGCCCTCCTGCCGCACGCCATCATTCCCGTGCAGCAATTTGCCTACACCAAAGGCAAAAACGCCACCGATATGGCCTTAGTAATTGACGCGATGGACTTGCTCTACAGCGGCAATTTCGATGGCTTCTGCATCGTATCCAGCGATTCCGACTTCACCCGCCTCGCCAGCCGCCTGCGCGAAAGCGGGCTCACCGTATACGGCTTCGGCGAAAAGAAAACCCCCACCGCCTTCCGCAAAGCCTGCGACAAATTCATCTACACCGAAATCTTCCTGCCCGAAAAACAACGCGCCCACAAGGAGCGCGGCAACGGAAAAAACCCCTCCCCCGCCGCCGAAGAAAACAACAATCCCCCTGACGCCCTGCCCCTGCTCAAACGCGCCGTGCGCGAAAACGCCGACGACCTCGGCTGGGCCAACCTCGGCCCCATCGGCAGCTACATCAATAACACCAACCCCGACTTCGACTCCCGCCTCTACGGCTACGGCAAACTCTCCGACCTCATCAAATCCTTCGACATCTTCGAACACCGCACCGACAACAACCAACTCCAAGTGCGCCGCAAAACCGAATCCCGCCCAGAAAGGCTACCTGAAAGCCAAACCGAGCAACGCGAGGCCCGCCAAAGCCAAAATGAGCGAAACGAAGCCCGTACCAACCAAAATGAGCAACGCTCCCAAAACGACCAGCCTGCCGAAGGCAAACCCGGCAAACGCAAACCTCAGTCCGCCAAAGCCGAAAGCAACGCCGCACCCAAAGCTGCCAAACCCTCCTTCACCAAACTCATCCCCGCCGTGCAGCAGGCCATCCAAGCCACCGCCGATCCCGACGGCTGGGCGCGGCTGGGTGACGTAGTCAAACAACTTCCCGCCGCCATCGACCCCATCCAATACGGCTGCGCCAACTGCCGCGACCTCATCCACTCCATCTACAGCGACTGGGTGGAAATCAAAAAAGCCGGGCGCGGCGAACGCATCCGTATCAACAAAGCCTTTATCGTGAAAAACGAACAAGCCTAACCAAACCAAAGGCTACCTGAAACAAACCCGCTTGTTACCAAGCAACTCCGTTTTCAGGTAGCCTCATAAAGAAACCGTATCATGCTGTTATTTATCGACAACTACGACTCCTTCACCTACAACATCGTCCAATACTTCGCCGAACTCGGCCAGGAAATCAGCGTACGCCGCAACGACGACATCACGCTGGATGAAATTGCCGAACTCCGGCCTCAATACCTCGTGATCGGCCCCGGCCCCTGCTCGCCCAAAGAAGCCGGCATTTCCGTGCCGGCCCTGCGCCGCTTTGCCGGGCAGATTCCCATTTTGGGCGTGTGCCTCGGCCACCAAGCCATCGGCGAAGCCTTTGGTGGCCGCATCGTGCGTGCGCAAGAGCTGATGCACGGCAAAGTATCGCCCGTGCACCACACCGACAGCGGCGTATTTTCCGGCCTGCCCAACCCCGTAAACTGCACCCGCTATCACAGCCTTGCCATCGAACGCGCCAGCCTGCCCGAATGCCTCGACATCACCGCCTGGACGGCAGACGGCGAAATCATGGGCGTGCGCCATAAACAACACGCCGTGGAAGGCGTACAATTCCACCCCGAAGCCCTGCTTACCGAACACGGCCACGATATGCTGGCCAATTTCCTCAAAGAGCACGCTGCCCGTACGTAGCCAGTGAGCCGAACTTTCGTTCCCGCGTCGGCTCGCCTCGTTGCAACAATAAAGGCTACCTGAAACCCAAAATTCAAACCTCAAATAAATAAGGAGAACACCATGAGCCTGAAAGCCCGCCTCACCGAAGACATGAAAACCGCCATGCGCGCCAAAGACACGCTCGCCCTATCCACCATCCGCCTGGCCAACGCCGAAATCAAACGCTACGAAGTGGACGAGCGCACCGAAGCCGACGATACCAAAATCACCGCCATGCTCAGCAAAATGATTAAGCAGCGCAAAGAAAGCGCCGCCATCTACCACGAAGCCGGCCGCCAAGACCTGGCCGACAAAGAGCTGGCCGAAGTAGCCATCCTCCAGCGCTACCTGCCCGAAATGCTGTCCGAAGCCGAAATCCAAAGCGCCGTGGCCGAAGCCATCGCCCAAACCGGTGCATCCGGCATGGCCGATATGGGCAAAGCCATGGGCGTGCTGAAAAAACGCCTTGCCGGCCAGGCCGACATGAGCGATGTGAGCCGCCTGCTCAAATCCGCCTTGCAGAAATAGCATCCCAGAGGCTACCTGAACATGCCGACAGCCTTCAGGTAGCCTTTCTTTTCCCCGTAAAGGCTACCTGAAACGCAGTACTGCATATTCACCCCATCACGCCATGGCCAAGAAAAAGAAAACCCTGCCCAAAGATTTCACCGAGCTGCTAGCCGCCAACGACTTAAACACCCTCAAAGCCGCGCTTAGCCAATGCGAGCCCAATGCCTACGATCGCTATGCATTTAACAAACCCGCCCTCTCCTTCTACGACATTCCCGTGGAGCTGATGGCCTGGCTGATGGAACAAGGTGCCGACATCAATGTAAAAGACGAATACGGCCGCACCCCGCTCCACTATCACGCCCAAGTGAACAACACAGCGCAGCTCGCCTTCTTGTTGGCACAAGGTGCAGACATTCACGCCCAAGACACCTACGGCAACACCCCGCTGCATTTTGCCGAATATCATGCCGATGCCGCCCGCCTGTTAATCGAACACGGTGCCGACATCAAAGCCAAAGGCGACAGTAGGCACGACGTGGTGGAACGCATGCTCAGCCGACTGAGCAGCGGCGAAATCGCCCGTGCCGCCCAAGCCGCCGCAGTGTATTTGCAGGCGGGCTACCAGCCCACCAAGCTGGCTAAAAAGCAGGTTGTCCGTATCGGCGAAGATTTCGAATTCCACCGCGCTGGCTTCAACCCCGAATTCCTAGCCGAAACCGAAGCCGGCCTGCAACAGCTCTACCGCCTGTTTGCCGTGCCGCCCGTGCCCAAACGCATCCAACACGACGGCCAATCCCCCATCGTGCTCGCTGGCGATACCTGGGAGCAACGCTACGAACAAGCTTGGGTGCTGCTCGTACCTGGCAGCGGCCAGGCCGGCACCATGCAGGGCGAAGCCGTACGCATCGCGGGCAAGATCAACGACGAACTCCTGCGCAACGCCATGGGCAACTGGGATAAGGAATACCGCAAAATGCTCACCGCCCTTGGCGGCTATTTGCAACAAGGCAACGCCCTGTCGGCAAGCCAACTGGCCGAAGTAGCCCACATCTCCAAACACATGTTGGAAGACGACGGCACCGGCAGCAGCCGTCTGTGCGAGCTGGCCACCCTTTGGGTGTGCCGCAACCCCGAGCCGATTGCCTTGGAAAAAACCACATACCGATATTAACTACCCCCTTTTTCAGGTAGCCTTTCTTTCCCCCGCAAAGGCTACCTGAAACCGCCCGAACCATCATATAAGGAAACCCCATGTTCACTCCCCAACAAGCCCTGCAGCGCCTACTCAGCAACAACGAACTCTTCCACGACGAAATGATCGACCTCATGCGCCAAATCATGCGCGGCGAAGTCGCCCCCGAGCTGATTGCCGCCATCCTTATCGGCCTGCGCATCAAAGTGGAAACCGTGTCTGAAATCAGCGCCGCCGCCCAAGTGATGCGCGAGTTTGCCGCCCAAGTGCCCGTGGCCGAGCCCGATAAGCTCGTAGACGTGGTCGGCACCGGCGGTGATGGCGCGCACACCTTCAATATTTCCAGCACCGCCATGTTTGTGGCCGCCGCCGCCGGCGCCAAAGTGGCCAAACACGGCAACCGCAGCGTGTCCTCCTCCAGCGGATCGGCCGACATAATGGAGCTGGCCGGCATCTCCCTCGCCCTTTCGCCCGAACAAGTGGGGCAATGCATCGACCAATGCGGCGCCGGCTTTATGTTTGCCCCCAACCACCACAGCAGCATGAAATACGTTGCCCCCGTGCGCCGCACGCTGGGCGTGCGTACCGTGTTCAACATCTTGGGCCCGCTCACCAACCCCGCCGGCGCCGCCAACCAGCTCATCGGCGTGTTCCACATTGATTTGGTGGGCATCCTCTCCCGCGTGTTCCAGCAGCTGGGCAGCAAACACGCCCTCGTGGTGCACGGTAGCGACGGGCTCGACGAAATCACCCTCACCGGCCCCACCCGCGTGGCCGAGCTCAAAGACGGCCTGATTGCCGAATACGACATCCACCCCGAACAATTCGGCCTGCCCGTGCGCACCAATCTCGACGACATCAAGGTAGCCTCTGCCGCCGAATCGCTCGCCATGATGAACCGCGTGCTCGCAGGCAAAGCCGGCGCCCACCGCGACATCGTGCTGCTCAACGCCGGCGCCACACTCTACGCCGGCAACGTAGCCAATACGCTGGACGAAGGCGTGGACATGGCGCGCGAAGCCATCGACAGCGGCAAAGCCCGCGCCAAACGCGACGAAGTGGCCGCCTTCTCGCAACAACTGGCCGCACAACAGGCGAAATAATGCCGATAAGTTTCAGGTAGCCTTTTATGGTGGATTAAATTTAAATCAGGACAAGGCGGCGAGCCGCAGACAGTACACACGTTACGGCAAGGCGAGCCAACGCTGTACTGGTTTTTGTTAATTCACTATAGCCTATTCTCCGGCCTATTTCCTGATGTGCAGCAGCCCCCGCCACAGTTTTTCTTCCTGATCCGCAATTTCGCGCAGGAAGGCGGCGATTTGGGCACAGCTTTGTTCGCTCGGGCGGCGGCATTGTTTCACGCACTGGCTGGCCAGCTGCCGCCATTGGTCGCCGATGGCGGTCATTTCCTGCGAGGCGGTTTGCAGGGCGGGGTTGGCGCAAATATCGGCAGCCTGTTCCAAAAAATAGGCGTAAAGATAGCGGAAACCGGCGCCGCCGGTGCCGATTTCTTCCTGCATGCGCACCAAGTGGCCGAGCCACAGCTTTTGGTATTTTTCCGGCTCTTGCGGCAGGCACTCGATTTTCTTGGCCACGGTGCGGATGCCGCGCACGCCCACGAAAAACACGGGGGCGAGCATTTGTTTGGCATTTTTGCGGATGACGGCATACAGCAGGGCAGGCAGGCGTTCGGCCAGTTGTTGCTTTGTCGGCAGGCTGGCGGTGTTGAGTGTGTACATCAAGCCTTTGCCGGCCAGGGCGCCTTTGGCAAAGCGGGCACGCTGCAAATCGGCGGCGGCGCAGCGCTGGGGCGTTTCAAACACGGGGTCGCTGATTAAATAATCCTCTCCTTCGCGGCCATACACCAAAAGATTGTGGGCGTTGAAATGAAAGCGCATTTCGGGCGGGAAATAAGGCAGCCAATACACGGAGGTTTGCAAGCCGACCGGCTGCCCGCCAGCCAGCGCCTCATCCAGTGCGGCCGCACCACGCTCGGCTTGGGCAAATTTGCGCATATCCAGCTTCACGCCAAGGGCGCGGCAAACGTTTTTGATGATGCCGCGCGGGGCGATGCGGTAGGAAATCAGGGGCATGCCGTTGAGTTTGACCACGGGCAGATATACAAAGGTGAGCGCGTGGGCAAGCCCGAACACCATGGCTTCATTCATGGCGCAGCCGTGGTGGGTAAGGAGGGTGGACATCACGCCGCTTTCGCAGTGGGCGGTGTGTTGGTGGGTGAAGGTGGTCATGTTGGTGTCGGTGTTTGCGGGGAGGCAGATGATACGTGAAAAATGAAGTAGATGGAATTTCAGGTAGCCTTTAGCGCACGGGCAGGCTACCTGAAACGCCTCTATCTATTAGTCCAGCAAATCGGGCTGAACCTGATGCCTGCCCTGTTCGTGGTCGAGCAGCCATTGTTTGCGCTGCAGGCCGCCGCCGTAGCCGGTGAGGCTGCCGTCTTTGCCGATGACGCGGTGGCAGGGAATGATGATGGAGAGGCGGTTGGCACCGTTGGCAGCGGCCACGGCGAGCACGGCGGCAGGGTTGCCGAGCTGTTCGGCCAGTGCCTGATAATGGGTGGTTTCGCCGTAGGGGATGGTTTGCAGCGCATCCCACACCTGCCGATGAAACGGGCTGCCGGGAGCGAGCAGTGGCACGCTGAATGCGCGGCGCGTGCCTTGGAAATATTCGCCCAACTGGGCTTGCACTAAGCAGGTGTGTTCGTTTTCGCCCTGCTTGGTTTGGCAGACGAACAGGCGCTGAAGATCGCGCAATTCGCCGTCGATGCGCCGGCTGCCGGCAAATTCTAGCAGACACAGGCCGCGTTCGGTGGCGGCGGCGAGGATGCTGCCCAAGGGCGAGGGGAAGGTGTGCAGATAGAGCATGGGTTTGGAGTGAGTAAGGTTCGCTTGGCAGAAGCCCTACTATGTTTTCAGGTAGCCTGCCGTGTTGGCAAAAGGCTACCTGAAAATGTAGTTGCTGCGAAGTTTAAAGGTTTACAGCGCGGTAAAACAGGCTGCCAAACCCAAAAAGATGCCCGGCACGTTGGCCACCACAATCGGCCAATCGCGCGGTTTTTTAAACAAACCGTAGCCTGTCCACAACGTACAGTTCACAAACGCCACAAAGGGCTGCACCGGATTGCCTTTATGCCCGGCCAAGTTATCGGCAATCTGCGGAATGTAGGCCACATACATGCCCACAGCCATGATGCTGGCCACAATACCTAAAATTTTGATTTGTTTTTCAGTCATTATTGCTACCTCTTAAAAGTGAGTCAGACGTTTCATGCCGATATGCACCGGCTTCCCGGTTTCAGGTAGCCTTCATCCATGCGGGCTCGCTGAAAGCGCGCCATTATAAAACCCCTCCCCCGCTGCCTACAAGGCGCACTACAAAACTTAACCTGTTCTTTCACGATGGTTTCAGCTAGCCCCACCGCCCCACAGGCTACCTGAAAACCCTTGCTTGCTTTACAATTACGGCGTTTAGCAACTGAAACGCCTGCCACACCATGCCAGAAAACACCGCATCCGCCGAAAACAGCGACATCCTGCTGCTCGCCCCCTACGCCGAACGCGCCTACCTCGAATACGCCATGAGCGTGGTGAAAGGCCGCGCCCTGCCCGACGTGGGCGACGGCCAAAAGCCCGTGCAGCGCCGCATCCTGTTTGCCATGAAGGAAATGGGGTTGGCCGCCCATTCCAAGCCAGTGAAATCCGCGCGCGTGGTGGGCGAAATCCTGGGTAAATACCACCCGCACGGCGATGCTTCCGCCTACGACGCCATGGTGCGCATGGCGCAAGACTTCACCCTGCGCTATCCCTTAATCGACGGCATCGGCAACTTCGGCTCGCGCGACGGCGACAGCGCGGCCGCCATGCGCTACACCGAAGCCCGCCTCACCCCGATTGCCGAGCTGCTGCTTTCCGAGCTGCACCAAGGCACGATGGATTTTGTGCCGAATTACGACGGCGCGTTTGACGAACCCGTGGCGCTGCCCGCCCGCCTGCCCATGGTGCTGCTCAACGGCGCCTCCGGCATCGCCGTGGGCATGGCCACCGAAATCCCGCCGCACAACTTGGGCGAAGTCACCGCCGCCGCCGTGGCCCTGCTCAAAAAACCCTCGCTCACCACCGCCGAGCTGATGGAACACATCCCCGCCCCCGATTTCGCCGGTGGCGGCCATATCATCACCCCGGCCAAAGACCTGCTCCAGCTCTACGAAACCGGCAAAGGCAGCATCCGCGTGCGCGCCCGCTACGAAATCGAAAAACTGGCACGCGGCCAATGGCGCCTCGTCATCACCGAGCTGCCGCCCAACACCAGCGCGCAGAAAATCCTGGCCGAAATCGAAGAGCAAACCAACCCCAAGCCCAAATCCGGCAAAAAACAACTCAACCAAGACCAGCTCAACACCAAAAAGCTGATGCTCGAGCTCATCGACAAAGTGCGCGACGAGAGCGACGGCGAACACCCCGTGCGCCTCGTGTTCGAACCCAAATCCAGCCGCATCGAGCCGGATAACTTCATCAACACCCTAATGGCGCAAACCGGGCTGGAAGGCAATGTGCCGGCCAATCTGGTGATGATCGGGCTCGACAACCGCCCCGCGCAGAAAAACCTGAAAAACATCCTGCAGGAATGGCTCGATTTCCGCGTATCCACCGTAACCCGCCGCCTGCAACACCGCTTGGAACAGGTGCTCAAACGCATCCATATCCTCGACGGGCGCATGACCGCCTTTTTGCACATCGACGAGGTTATCCGCGTTATCCGCGAAGCCGACGAACCCAAGCCCGAACTGATGGCCGCCTTCGGCCTCTCCGAAATCCAAGCCGAAGATATTTTGGAAATCCGCCTGCGCCAGCTCGCCCGTTTGGAAGGTTTCAAACTGGAGCAGGAATTGGCCGATTTGCGCGAGGAAGAAGGCTACCTGAAAAACTTATTGGCCGACGAGGGCGCGAAGAAAAAACTCATCATCAAAGAGATGCAGGCCGATGCCAAGCAATTTGGCGACCCGCGCCGCACACTGGTGGCCGAAGCCGAACGCGCCGCGCTCACCCACACCACGGCCGACGAGCCAGTAACGCTCATCCTGTCGCGCCAGGGCTGGATTCGCAGCCGGGCCGGGCACGGGCTGGATTTGTCGGCCACCGCGTTTAAAGAAGGCGACGAATTGCAGCAACCGCTGGAAACGCGCACTGTCGACCCGGTGGTGGTGCTCGACACGCTCGGCCGCAGCTACACCATCGATCCAGCCGAAATCCCCGGCGGGCGCGGCGACGGCGTGCCGCTGGCCTCGCTCTTGGAATTGCAGCCGGGCGCGTCGGTGCTCACCATGCTGGCCGGGCAGCCGCAAGAGCACTACCTGCTTGCCGGCAGCGGCGGCTATGGCTTCATCGTCAAACTGGGCGATTTGGTCGGCCGCGTGAAGGCGGGCAAGGAAGTGGTGAAACTGGAGGCAGGCGAAACCCTGCTGATGCCGCAGCCGGTGCGCCAGTCTGCGCTGATCAACCCCGATTGCCGCTTGGTGCTGGCTAGTGCGGAAAAACACCTGCTCGCCTTCCCGATCGGCGAATTGAAAGTGATGGCCAAAGGGCGCGGCCTGCAACTGATGTCTTTACGTGGCAACGACACGCTGCAACTGACCGCCTTGGTATCCACCCCCGATTTCTGGGTGTGCAGCCGCGGCAAACGCGGTGCGGCACACCGCGAACGCTTACGCGTGCAGGACATTGAAGGCAAACGCGGCCGCAAAGGCCGGGTGTTGGATGTTTCAGGTAGCCTCATCAGCCTGAGCAGCACGCAGGAGGGCGAAGCATGATCCAGCTGCCGAAATCGTATACCCCCAACGAATGGGATAGCCAACTCGACCGCTTGCCTTCGCTGATGAACATCGCCCGCGTGAGCCTCTTGCTCTCGCTGCTCACCTTCCACGTGTTGGTAAACGCCTACGGCTCGAATGTGGGCATGGCCAAGTTGGCTTCGATGCCCATTTTCGGTAGTCGCTTCTATATCTGGGCGGCAGTGTATGGCGGGTTGATTGTGTTCAGTATGGTATTTCCCAACTGGCAACAACAGAAAAACAACCTGCCCAACATCAGCGCGGTGGTCGATATCACCATGATGGTGATACTGATGCACCTGGCCGGCGGCATTTCTTCCGGCTTCGGCATCCTAATCTTGCCCTTTATCGGCGTGTCCTGCCTGCTCAGCCACGGCCGTTATCCGCTCTTGTATGCCTCCTATGTTGCCCTCTTGCTATTGATCGGTACTTGGCTAAACTATTGGCCGTTTGAAGCCAACAGCCAGGCCGGCAGCAATGCGATTATCCACACTATCGTGCTCTCGGCAGTGGGCTATCTGGTTGCACTGCTCACCTCGTTTTATGCCTCCTTCCTCAACCGCGCCGCCAACACCCTGAGCAAACACCGCCGCGCTTTCGACCGCCTCAAAGGCCTAAACGAACTGGTGCTCAATCATGTGGCCGAGGCCGTGGTGGTGGTGGATACCGGCTGCCGTATCTGGCTGATGAACCGCCAAGCCGGCCTCTATTTTCCTTATGTAAAGCTCGACCGACATGAAGAAATGTTCACCCTTTTGGTGAAACGCTGGCAGCGTGCGCCTACACGCAACTTCATCACCCATGCCGAGCTGGGCGGGCAAGGCGTACAGGTGCGCGCCCGCCCACTGGTGCGCGAAGACGAATCGCTGCTGATGCTGTTTATCCGCTCCGACCAAGAAGTCGCCATGGAAGCCATGGCCACCAAACTGGCCGCGCTCGGCCAGCTTACTGCCAATCTGGCGCACGAAATCCGCAACCCGCTCTCCGCCATCCGCCAATCCAACGGCCTGTTGGCCGAGGAAGACGAAGATCCGATGACCACCAAGCTGCGCGGCATCATCGACAACAATATCCAGCGCATCGATAAAATGCTGGAAGAAGTGAGCAGCCTGAATAAGAGCGACCGCCTCGATGTGCAAACCATCAACCTGATGAAATTCTGGCTCGATTTCAAGCAGGAATTCCTGCTCACCCACCCCGAAGCCAAAAACGCCGTGCACCTTTATATGCAGGGCAGTGCGCTGAAAGTGTATTTCGACAAAATGCACCTGCAGCAGATTATATGGAACCTCATCAACAATGCCTGGCAGCACGGCAGCAAGCAGGCCGATTCCATCACTGTATTGGTAAAGCCCACCAACGACAACGTATCCGTATCGCTCACCGTGATGGACGACGGCCCCGGCGTATCGCTCGAAAATCAGCCGCGCCTGTTCGAGCCGTTTTTCACCACCCGCTCCGAAGGCACCGGGCTGGGGCTGTATGTGGCACGCGAATTGGCGCACGCCAACTCCGGCCAGCTTCGCTATCATCCCGAAGTCAAGGGATTCGAACTAATCATGCCGAAAGATATCAATGAGTAAACAAAGCCTGCAAAAACCAGTGTTGGTTGTGGACGACGAACAAGACATCCGCGACCTGATGGAAATGACCCTGATGAAAATGGGCTTGTCGGTGGAAACTGCCGAGGGTGTTAACGCCGCCAAAAAGTGGCTCGACAGCAAAAAGTTCTCCCTCGTGCTCACCGATATGCGCATGCCCGACGGTTCCGGGCTCGAAGTAGTGGAATACATCAACGAAAAAGAGCTCGATGTGCCCGTGGCTGTGATCACCGCCTTCGGCAATGCCGACCAGGCCGTACAGGCCATCAAAACCGGCGCCTTCGACTACCTGCAAAAGCCCATCACCCTGGCGCAACTGCGCACCCTGGTTAAATCTGCCATCAAAATCCACGAAGAAGACAGCCGCCCCGCCCCCGTACCAGCCAAAGAAGAGCCCCCGTCCCAAGCAGACGGCGCAGACGAAGGGCTACCTGAAAGCGAGGGGCTACCTGAAAACGAAGAGCCGCAGGAAGAAAACAAAGCCGCCGGCCGCAAGCTCCAGCCCGCAGCCGACAAACAGCCTGCCGCCAACCCCGAAGACATCCCCCGCCTTATCGGCCGTTCCCCGCAAATCGAAGAAGCCCGGCAGATGATCCGCAAACTTGCCCGCACCACCGTGCCTGTGTATATCGCCGGCGAATCCGGTTCCGGTAAGGAGCAGGCCGCGCGCAGCATCCACGAGCTCTCCGATCGGCGCGACCGCCCCTTCGTAGCCGTAAACTGCGGCGCCATCCCCGAAAACCTGATGGAAAGCGAATTCTTCGGCTACAAAAAAGGCAGCTTCACCGGCGCCGACCAAGACCGCCTCGGCTTCTTCCAACACGCCCACGGCGGCACCCTCTTCCTCGACGAAGTGGCCGACCTGCCCCTGCACATGCAGGTGAAACTCCTGCGCGCCATCCAAGAAAAGGCCGTGCGCCGCATCGGCGACGCGCAAGAAGTGAAAGTAGACGTGCGCATCATTTCCGCCACGCATAAAGACCTCGCTGCCCTCGTAGCCAAAGGCGCATTCCGGCAAGACTTGTTCTACCGCCTCAATGTCGTCTCCCTCACCATGCCGCCCCTGCGCGAAATGCGCGAAGACCTGCCCCAGCTCATCACCCAGCTCTTGAGCAAACACCGCCAAGGCGGCGACTACACCCTCACCCAGCCCGCCAAACAGGCACTGTTGCAATACAGCTATCCCGGCAACTTCCGCGAGCTGGAAAACATCCTCGAACGCGCCGTCGCCCTAGCCGCCGACAACACCATCGATGCCACCGACCTCCAGCTCTCCAGCTCCCCGCTATTGGATGAAGACGATGACTGGGGCAGCGCCATCGCCGCCGTCAGCCAAAACAGCATCAGCGCCGACACCGCTGAAGCAGCCGCTCCCGAAAGCAGCGGCCAGCTCGACAACCTGCCCGGCTTCGTCCTCGGCCGCACCCAGGTGCAGGACTATCTCGACGATGTAGAGCGGCTGATTATCGAGCAAGCCCTGCAAAAAACCCGCTACAACCGCACCCAGGCCGCCAAACTGCTCGGCATCAGCTTCCGCTCCATGCGCTACCGGATGGAACGCTTGGAAATCGAATAGCCGAATAACTTGGCTGAACCAAGCGATAAACTTTCAGGTAGCCTTTGAGGCTACCTGAAAGTTTATCCATATGAATATAAAAAACATCTTTATAGTGAATTAAATTTAAACCAGTACAGCGTTGTCTCGCCTTGTCGTAACGTGTGTACTGTCTGCGGCTCGCCGCCTTGTCCTGATTTAAATTTAATCCACTATATAACCAAACCTTCGAATCCCCCAGTACACGTTTCCATTCAGGCTCCAATCCAAAGGAGTAAAATAACCGCTATCTTTGTTAGGCAATCACCGGCCTGCAGATAAGGCTACCTGAAAGCCAAAATCCAGATACAAGGAGAAGCCAATGTGGAAAGAACCAAATCCTCGCACCCTGGACGGCTTGCTCGCCGCGCTGTTCTATGTGCCGATGCTGGTACTGTTTATGGCTTATGCCGATTGGTATGGTTTGAGCCTGTTTCTCTTATTGATGCTGCCCACGCTAGTTATGTACGTGTTCGGCCTCAAATGGAAAGAATTCAAACCCTATCTGGCCTCAGGCATTTCACTCAGTGCCAATATGGCGCTATGGTGGGTATTCCTTTAATCCAACACAGATGCGCTGTTTATTTATCTTATCGGGATGTGTGCCTGGTCTCTCGGCTTTTTCTGGCTGTTGATTACCCAGCGTGATTGGGAAGGCAGCAATAAAGGCGCATTTTGGCGAGGATTTCTGATGACAGGGGTAGGTTTTGCGCTTGTCTGCTTTGCTACCTTATTCTAACGAACACACCCGCCGCCATAGCTGAAACAATTATTTCCTCACACCAGACGATAAGCCACCATGCACCCCATCCCGCTCATCACCCCCACCCCGTACACCCTACCCGACTATGCCCGCCATCCCGCATTGACTGTCTCCAATACCCCGCCTGCCTCCGGCCTCTACCTGGCCGCTGAAGAGCATGGCATCGTGTTGCACCACGCGGGCGACAAAGGCAGCGTGTGGGTAGATTTCACCGCCGGCGCGGCGCAGCACCGGCGGCTGCACGGCGGCGGCGAGTTGCTGGCCAAAGCCGTCGGCCGCAGCAAACAGCCCACCGTGTGGGATGCCACCGGCGGGCTTGGCCGCGATAGTTTTGTTTTGGCCGGTTTGGGGCTGAACGTGCACATTTTCGAGCGGCATCCCGCCGTATACTGCCTCTTAGCCGACGGCCTTGCTCGCGCCCTACTCCATCCTGATACCGCCGAAACCGCTTCCCACCTCACCCTGCACCACGCCGATGCCGCCGAATATATGCCGCGCCTGGCCGCCGAAATCGGCCGCCCGCAAGTGGTGTATCTCGATCCGATGTACCCCGAACGGCGCAAATCGGCAGCGGTAAAAAAAGAAATGGCGTTTTTCCACGAGCTGGTCGGCACCGCGCAAAACGACACCGCCCTGCTCGATGCCGCCCTCGCCACAGCCACCGCCCGTGTGGTGGTCAAACGCCCGCGGCTGGGCGATTTTCTGTGCGGCCGCAAGCCAGATTACCAATACACGGGAAAATCAACCCGGTTTGATGTGTATAACGGCCATGCTGATTAAGCCAACCTAATAAAAAGGCTACCTGAAAACTAAACACTGCGTTTTCAGGTAGCCTCACAGCATAGCCGGCAATCTTTCAGCTAACCTTCCACAAAGGCTAGCTGAAAACAAAACTCCAACAAACCAAAACCTCCCGCCACCCCATTTGGGCAGCAGGAGGTTTCGTTTTTCATCCCGCCTTAACGCTGCTGGTTTTGCAGCAAGGCAGCTCGTTCTTTAAATGCTTCGTTTTCCTGCGGGGTCAAGATCCACATTTCCACAATATTGCCCGCCCCGTTGCGGCGCAGAGCCACGATACGGCCGGTGTAGTTTTGCAGCTGGCCGTGGGTAATGAAGCGGTTGTTCTCGTCTTTAATGCGCACGCCCTGCACCATATCCACAGTCTTCGCGCCATCGTCCAGCCAGCCCAAAGTCAGGGTACGCAGCCAGGAAAAGCCGTCTGTAGTGAGCGTAACCTGCGGAAAAGAAGCAGATTTCAGCACGGCCACTTCCATACTGTCGATGGGGAAGCGGTACGCCCAAGCGGTGCTGCTCAAGGCCAACAGCAAAGCCAGCAAATATTTTTTCATGTTTCGTCTGCCTGTGTGATTAATCGGATTAAAACGCTGCCATTATAATATGTTGGTACCCGCTCGGCTACTTGCACGCCGCCGGGATGCTGCGCCAAACGCGCGAAAGCGTGGTGCCGTTGGCATACAGTTTAATCTCCGAGCTTCTCACGCCGCGTTGGCGCACATCCATCACCACGCCATCTTTATTCGTGAAAGGGTTGTGCAGCGCCACAGTGTAGGCTGAATTGGTGTAACTACGCACTTGGATAAAGTTTTCCGGCAAACGCAAACGGGTTTGCAGCTGTTGTTGCAGGCATTGCGCCGCTTCGCCCGGCGCTTTGTTGCTCTGCACTTCCACCTCCGGCCTGCCGCGCGTGGGCTGGCTGCGGAAGCCGTAGGCCATGCGCGAACTGCCGATTTTCACATCGTCATCATAATTGATATTCGACTGCTGCCGACGGATACCCGCCGCTTCCGGCGAAACGCAACCGGCCAGCACCAACAGTGGCAACAGCCACAATAAATTAGAATATTTCAACTTTTTTCTCCTACAGCCAGCCAAACCTGATTGAGCCCGGCTGATTTGGAACAGAATTCGGAATGCCCGTGCGGTATCCACAAAGCTGGGCATGATAGCAGCGGAACAAGCAATTTCGAAACCGTTTAACCCGGCTTTACTCCAACATACTGTCTGTAATATTATTTTTACAGTTTTCAAACTAGCTATTCCTGTTTATCCAGGCTACCTGAAAACGCCAATCCCGCCGCCATCCGGCACTTGACAGCCTACTCTACTCCATTTACACTCCCTACCCATGAATACGCAAAACCTCTCTTTCGCCCCGTTTTATTGGTACCGCCCAGCCGAGCGGTATCTTTTGCTGCGCGCCTGATTTGCGCCACACCAGCCGAAAGAAAAGCTACCGCCCGGAAACCCCGAGCGGTTTTTTATTTACTCCGGCAAGGCCGCTCACCCACGGAATCCCTCCCATGAACCGCCAAGCCGAACAGGAACATAAAATGTCTGCCCTAGCCCGCCAACTCCGCCAGCTTCCCCCCGCCCAGCCCCGCACCGAGCTGCAGCGCTGGTATTTGGCCGTAGACGGCAACCAGCATCGTGCCGATTTGCAGGCCGATACGCCGCAGCAGCAAGATTTCATGCTGTGCGAAGCCCTGCTGCCGCAAATCCGCTCCCTGGCCTGCCTGATTGCTGCCGAGCGGCACAATTTCAAGCAGCACAGCCCGGAAGTATTCACCGAAGAAGCAGATTGGTTTGCCGCCCGTATTTTGGTATTGGGTGTGCGCGTGTTTCATTTAGACATCACGCTGATTCCGATGCTGCAAACCGCCAACCGCCGCGCTGCCGAATACGCCCGCAAACGCGGATTGCCCTTCACCCCCGCTCAAATGCGCATGAGCCTGCACGCCTCGCGCCCCAACGGCGGGCTGATTTTGGAAAACGCCTGCTTTGCCGATGCGGATTTGGGTATAATCGGCAATTCGCTGCAACTGAGCCACAGCCTGCCCAATCTGATAACCGGTTGAACGCAGACTGGCGGCTACGGGCACACAAAACACACCGTCTGATAAAAAGGCTACCTGAAACGAAGTTTGCCCAAGCAAACCGAGTTTCTGCGAAGCGAACAACAAAGCCGCCGGCAAACCCAACCCACCATGCTCGTTTTCAACCCCGAATACATCGACCGCCCGCCCGAACGCCTGCCGCGTTTGGGCGTTCTATTGCTGCTGCTATGGATTACCCTGCCGCTGGCCTTCGCCCTACCTGTAGGCGTCATTGTCGTATTCGGCGTGCTGTGGCTGATCCAGCTCGGGCTCACGCTGATCGGCAGCCGCGGCCTGCCCGCTTGGGCCACCGCCATCGGCGGCCTGGCTGTGTTTGGCTTCGTGTTTTCGCAGTTGGGCACCTTTCTCGGCAGTGAAGGCGGCAGCGCACTGCTTCTGCTGCTGGTGCTGCTCAAGACCTATGAAAGCCGCGTGTTACGCGATTGGCATATGCTGCTTACCGCCATGGTGTTCCTGATGGGTGCCACCGTGCTGCTCAACCAAGGCATGTTCATCGGTCTGTGGCTGTTGGCCGGCCTGTTCGGCACCGCCACCTGCATCGCCCTCTTCAATATGCCGCTGCGCCTGGCCGCCCGCCACGCCGCTACCGCCCTGCTGCTCACCCTGCCGCTGGCCGCCGTATTATTTATCGCCGTGCCGCGCATGAGCGAACCGCTGTGGCGCATTCCGCAGCCGCCCAAGCCGGGCCAAGCCCAAACCGGTCTGTCCGATACCATGCAGCCGGGCAGCATCAGCAATTTGGTGCAAAGCAACGAGCTGGCTTTCAACGCTACTTTCGACGGGGGCTACACCCCCAATCCGGCCGACCTCTATTGGCGCGCCATCACCATGAGCCAGTTTGATGGTGAGCAATGGCGTGCTGATGATGACGAACTGCCCACCCGCGCCGACACTGCCTACACGCAAACCATCGTTTCCTACAGCATCATTATGCGCGACGAGCAAGGCCGCATTCCTGCGCTGGACTACCCCATCATCAACTTCAACGCTGACAACGCCCGCAGCAAAATGCGTTTTGCCGAAGGCCACACCATCCGCGTGCGCAGCCACGACGGCCTGCGCCGTTTCGTGCTTCGTGCCGCCATCGGCAACAGGCTACCTGAAAAACTCTCCCCCTCGCGCCAACACCAGCTGAGCCGCCTGCCCGGCTACAGCAACCAACGTATCCGCTCACTCGCCCGCCAGCTGCGCAGCCAATCCGCCAACACCGCCGATTTCGTCGACCGTACCCTGGCCTACTACCGCAACCAATCCTTCGCCTACACCCTCAACCCCCCGCTCGACCGCAGCCCCGACCGCATCGACAACTTCGTGTTCGACAACCGTCGCGGCTTCTGCGAACACTATGCCGAAAGCTTTGTGGCCATCATGCGCGCCGCCGGCGTGCCCGCCCGCGTGGTTACCGGCTATCAGGGCGGAGAATACAACCCCGACGGCGGTTTCTGGCAGGTGCGCGGCAAAGATGCCCACGCCTGGGCCGAAGTGTGGCTGCCCGAAGAAGAAGCCTGGCTGCGCGTCGATCCCACCGCCGCCGTGAGCAGCAACCGCATCGAACAAGGCCTCTCCTCCGTGCTGGAGGTTGGCGAACAAGAGCTGGTGGCCGGCAGCGGCAATTGGCAATGGTGGAGCAAACTCAGCGCCGAGGGCCAGTTTTACTGGCAGCAATGGGTGGTGAACTACGACAGCAGCTCGCAGCAAAGCCTGTTCCGCAGCTTAGGCTTGGGCGGCTTCAACCTATTGAGCCTGCTCGTATTCCTGCTGATTGGCGGCACTTTGGCCGTGATTCCGCTGTGGTTGTGGTGGCGGCGCAGCAGCCGGCGTTATGCCAACTTGTTGGAAGAAGGCTTCGCCCGCATCAAAGAACGCCTGCTCGACGTGGAAGGCATCGACCCTGCCGCCCTCGGTCCCGCCGAAACCGCCGACATCCTGCGTGAGCAGGAATGCCTCAGCCCCGAGCTGGAAAGCCTGCTGGCACAATACGAGCGCTGGAACTACGCCGATGACGGCCTGCCCCCGAAAGCCGCGCAAAAACGCTGGTACCGCCAGTGCTGCCGCGCCGTGCGCAAGGTTAAGCTGTAACACACCGCGCCTTTACCTAGCCGAACTCAGATTAACGTTCCTTTTTCCATTTAGCTGTTATCTTTCAGGTAGCCATTATCAGAGCAAGCTAAATCCGGATAAAGGCTACCTGAAAATTCATTTGCAACACCCAAAAAGGATAAATCCATGAAACGTTTCTTCCCCCTGATGGCCGCCCTCGGCCTGGCCGCCTGCGCCGGCAGCCAAACCCCTGCTGCCGCCGAGCCGGCTGATGCCTCTATGCCCGCCGTCGGTATGGCCAACCCCGCCAGCGTGTACTGCGTACAGCAAGGCGGTAAGTCTGAAATCCGCAAAAACCAAGACGGCAGCGAATATGGCATGTGCATCCTGCCAGACGGCAAAGAAGTGGAAGAATGGGCATACTACCGCGCCAACAATGGCGGCAATGGCAAATAAACCCTGCCCGGACAAACAGGCAGGCTACCTGAAATCCAATTTTCAGGTAGCCTGTTTGCTTTTTCCTGTCGCCAAGAATAGCGTTGATAATGCTAAAATACCGCCCTTAGCAACAACATGCCGCACCGCGCATCCGTGCGCCCGAACAACCCCATCAAAGCATTCCACATGGCCTACCAAGTTCTCGCCCGCAAGTGGCGCCCCAAAACCTTTGCCGATTTAGTCGGGCAGGAACACGTTGTCAAAGCCCTGCAAAACGCCCTGGGCAAAGGCCGCCTGCACCACGCCTACCTGCTCACCGGCACCCGCGGCGTGGGCAAAACCACCATCGCCCGCATCCTTGCCAAAAGCCTCAACTGCGAAACCCCGCACGAAGGCGAGCCTTGCGGACAATGCCAAAGCTGCCGCGATATCGACGCCGGTCGCTTCGTGGATCTGCTCGAAATCGACGCCGCGTCCAACACTGGCATCGACAACATCCGCGAAGTGCTGGAAAACGCCCAATACGCGCCCACCGCCGGCAAATACAAAGTCTATATCATCGACGAAGTGCACATGCTCTCCAAATCCGCGTTCAACGCCATGCTCAAAACGCTGGAAGAGCCGCCCGAACACGTCAAATTCATCCTCGCCACCACCGACCCGCACAAAGTACCCGTTACCGTGCTCAGCCGCTGCCTGCAATTCGTGCTGCGCAACATGACCGCCCAACAGGTATCGCAGCACCTTGCGCACGTTCTGACCAGCGAACAAATCCCCTACGAAGCCCCCGCCCTTGCCCTGCTCGGCCGCGCCGCCGCAGGATCCATGCGCGACGCACTCAGCCTGCTCGACCAAGCCATCGCCATGGGTTCGGGCAGCGTAACCGAAGCCGACGTGCGCCAAATGATCGGCGCCGTCGACCAACGCTACCTTTACTCCCTGCTGCAAGCCGCCGCCAACCAAGACGGCGCCGCCCTGCTCGCCACCGCGCAGGAAATGGCTGGCCGCGCCATCGGTTTCGACAGCGCCTTGAGCGAGCTCGCCCTCCTGTTGCAAAAACTCGCCCTCATCAAAACCATCCCCGCCGCCGTGCCCGCCGACGACCCCGAACGCGATACCCTGCAACAGCTCGCCGGCCAACTGGGCGACGAACAAATCCAGCTGTATTACCAATGCGTTATCCACGGCAAACAAGACCTGCCGCTCGCGCCCGACGAATACGCCGGCTTCGTGATGACCCTGCTGCGCCTGCTCGCCTTTGCCCCCCTGGCTGCAGCCGAACTGCCCGAAGGCAGCCAAATCAGCGGCAGCGAACTGCACGATCCCGCCCCAAAGCCCCGTCCGGCTGCCACACCGCAGCCGGATAAGGCCCACAGGCTAACTGAAAACCATGCAGCAGAAACCCCACCCGCCCAAGCCGAACCAAGGCTACCTGAAAGCGAACATAGCGCGCTTCTGCGCAGCAACAACGAGCAACGCGAGTTCCCGCACAGCCCAAATGAATACGACCGTTTTTCAGGTAGCCCAGACGACAACGGCAGGCTTTCGCACAACGAACCCCTGACGCAAGAAACTGCCCCCGCTGCTCGACATACCGAAAGGCTACCTGAAAATATTTCAGGTAGCCCAAACGGTCAGCACGGGCTTTCGCCAAACCCAAACGAATCCGGCAGCCCGGCACCCGCTTCAGCCGAACCCAGCCGCCCCTATCCTAGCGAGCCGCAACCTGCCGTGTCGGAAGCCATCCCCGCCGCCTTCGAAAGCAGCCCGCCGTGGGATGATGCCCCACCCGCCGGTTTAGAAACCGCGTTGTCGGGCGGCGCATTAAGCCAAAGGCTACCTGAAAACGAACAAGGCGAGCTTCCACACAGCCAAAACGGGCAAAACGAACCATTTCCCGCCCAATCAGCCGCTGCTGAAACCCCAGAAAGCACTGACACCGCAGCCCTGCCCCTGCCCGATGCCGATACCTGGCCGCAGATCGTCGCCGCCATCGCCCCCAAAATCGGTGCCGCCCAAATGAGCGCCCAGCACACCGCCTGCCTCGGCTACGACCCGCAGCAACACCTGCTCACCCTTGCCGTGGCCGAAGCCGGGCAAGTCAGCATCAGCCGCGAACACATCCAGCGCATCGAGCAGCACCTGGCTGCCGCCTACGGCCATCCCGTCAGCATCCGCACCATCGATTGGCCGGCCGGCGGCAAAGTCGCCGAAACCCCCGCTATGCGCCAACAACGCCTGCGCCAAGCCGCCCGCGATCAAGCACAAAGCCTGCTGGAACAAGACCCTGCCGCGCAAGATATCCTCAATCTATTCGGCGCCTGCTGGCTACCTGAAAGCCTTGTATTGCAGGAAAACGGCCAAACCTAAGGCCGTTCCCGCACTTTTTTATTCCCACCCACTCTTTAAATAGGAGCACACTCATGTTCAACAAAGCCGGCCTCGGCAACCTGATGCAACAGGCACAAAAAATGCAGGAAGAAATGAAACAGGCACAGGCCGAACTGGCCAACATCACCGTGGAAGGTGAAGCCGGCGGCGGCATGGTGAAAATCACCCTCAGCTGCCACCACGCCGTTAAACGCGTGCACATCGACGACAGCCTCGCCGCCGATGTCGCTTCCGACAAAGAAATGCTGGAAGACCTGATTGCCGCCGCCTTCAACGATGCTACCCGCAAAGTAGAAGCCGCTGCTCAACAGCATATATCGCAATTCACCCAAGGCCTCAGCCTACCCCCCGGCATGGACAACTTCTTCAAGTAATCCGCGCACAAAACACCGGCTGCCAGAACTCATCAGGCAGCCGGTTTATTTGGCTTGCATCGGTTTTCAGGTAGCCTCCATATCACCTTGGGGCTACCTGAAAAGGTTTTTAGCTGTTCCAATAGAAACTACATGTAATCAAACTCATCTCACCATGTTGCTGTATTGCCTGCAACTCTCACCAGCTTGTATGTAAAACTGTTGATGTGGCTACCAATCAGATCCACCCACTCAAACAAAAAGCCGTCCCACAAACGGGACGGCTCAACAATCATCACAACAGATTAAGTCCGCTCAAACACGGCACCCTTTTCTTCCACCACGCTCTCAGGTGGTAGGCCGCGCAGCTCGCCCATCTTGGCCGCAATTTGCGCTTGGGCGGCCGAGCACAGCTCCTGCCGAGTTTTACCTTCCGGTGAAATTGGTTCCAGAAAATACAGCACGCCTTCGCTGCGCTTTTGCGGCAGGATGCGGCAAAACGACTCCCACAGGCTGATTTCGCCGCAATAGGCCATATCCGTGTTCGGGCTGCCGTCTTCGTTCGGGTAGTACACCAGCACCGGCCACACCGGATATTGGCCAATGATGGCGGTATCAAACAACCCGCTCTTAAACGGCTTGATGCCCCGCCCATCGGTGCTGGTTCCTTCAGGGAACACCACTGCGTAATCCTTTTCCGCCAAAATCTGCAACAACACATCCATCACCTGCTGTGACGATTGGCGGTTGCCGCGTTTGATAAACACCGTGTCCACCCGAGCCACCAGCCAGCCGATTACCGGCCAATCGCGCACCTCCTGCTTAGCCACAAAGCGCACAGCCTGCACAGAGTTGATGAGGAAAATATCCAGCCAGGAAATATGGTTACCCACCATAAACTGACCGCCTTCGGCGAAAAAACGCTCCGCACCATGTACGGTCAGCTTGGTACCGAACACTTTCATACATTGGCGCGACCAGCGTTGAATCCGCCATTGACGTTTGGCCTTATCTTCACGGCCGAAAAACAAGGCTACCTGAAGGCAGCCCCACAACAAAATGGCAGCCACCCCAAATAGCCTGACAATCAGTCTGAGCCTACGCATCAGCTAACCTTGTCTTCTGATTTATTTAACAAAATGTTTGGCGTAACGTGGATGGATATTGGCCATCGGCATCATCACCAGCATATCGGCACTGCCGAAATCCTTATCCCAATGCGGCTCGCCGCAAATCCATACGCCGGCGCGCAGATAGCCCTTCATCAGAGGCGGCGCTTCCACTTCTAAATCCTGCCGCAGTTCATTCAACGGCAGCGGCACTTTCGGGAATACGCGGTATTCCTCGGGCGAGTAATAGGTTTGTTTAAGCTGGTTAAACAGGCTGGCGGCATAGTGTCCGCCGTCGTCCACATGCACGCTACCACAGCCGATCATGTATTCCAGACCATGTGCTTGCATGAAACTGATCAAACCCATCCACAGCAGCGAAATCGTGCCACCAGTACGGTAGTCTTTGTGTACACAGGCGCGCCCCAGCTCCACAGTTTTGGGCAGGATATGGCGAATGCGGGAGAGGTCGAATTCCGAATCGGAATACCAACCACCGGCGGCTTGGGCCGCTTCTTCGGTAATCAGGCGGTAGGTACCGATGATGCGGCCGCTGTTTTTGTCGCGCACGATCAGGTGGCGACAGAATTCATCATAACGGTCGATATCGCGGCCGTCTTCAGCGTGTATGCCGGCGCCCATCTCGCGGCCAAAAATGTCGAAACGCAAGCGTTGCGCTTCTTCCACGGCATCTGCTTCGCGGGTTACGCTCACTTCAAGATTGCCACTGTCTACCAGCAGCCATTCTTGGTTTTTTATTTGTTGCATGGGTTACTCCGGAAAAACGTGCCATTTCGCACAGGCTGAACTGTAAAGCCACATGGCGCAAGTAGCAAGTAAATTGTTTGCCCATACGGCGGAAATGGCGGATTTTAACGAGGGTTTTGTTCAATTAGGGAAAATAGCACACCGTAGATTATTAAAGAATATCGCCGACCAAGTGTTTGGCTTAGGTTGCAGCTACACCTTCAGGTAGCCCTTCAATCCATACCCAACAGGCTACCTGAAAGTCTGCCTGAGCAATCGACAATTTTCAGGTAGCCTCTTACATTCGCCGTAAAAACTGTGGCGGCACTTCCTTAATCAACCACACTTTATTGGCTGTTAAATAAAATACAAAACCCTTCTGCCGCATCAGCTCGGCCTGCACTTCCAACACCAACGGCTTGCCGTGGCGGCTACCCACCGATACAGCCGTTTTCACATCGCCCGACAAGTGCACATAATGCCGGCTACCCGGCAGCAAGCCTTGCTGTTCAATAGCCTCAGCAAAACGCTGCGCCGTGCCGTGATACAGGATTTCCGGCGGCTCAGTTTCGGTGTAGGCAATATCCACTTGTGCCGTGGAATGCCCTTGCTCGGCACGGATTTTGCGGCCATCAGCAGACAGGGAGAACCGTTTTTTATTATTGGTGGCCACCACTTCATGTAATAGCTTCAGGCTGATGTTGCGCCCATGTGCCGCCGCTTGAGCTAATAGCTCATCCACATCTGCCCAGCCTTCGCCATCCAGCGTCAAACCGATGGCTTCGGGGTGGTGGCGCAGGATATAGCTAAGAAATTTGCTCACGCTGGTGTTAGGTTTATCCATGACATTGCCTTTAAATCTAGTGTTTAGCTACATTTAAAGCATTTCACTACGATTGAAAACAAGAAATATTAAATGAGCCTGACCGCATTTATCAAACTATGCCGGCTTTGATGACGCGTATGTTCCTGCCAATTAAGGCTACCTAAAAACAAAATTATTAAAGCAATTAAATTATTAAAACAGCGCATTAAATGCAAAAACCGTCTAACGCGCATGCTCTATGCACTCTGCCTGCAAAATGTTGCATCCAGCAGCACATCCGCCAAGTTCATCGCGATAAAACTTGAACCGGAAATGCTTTCTATGGTATAAAGCAAGTTTCGTTTCTATCTAATATTTTTTGAAGTTTGGAGAATTAACCATGGCACGAGTTTGCAAAGTAACCGGGAAGCGGCCGATGTCCGGTAACAACGTATCGCACGCCAACAACAAAACCAAGCGCCGTTTTTTGCCGAACCTGCAATCGCGCCGTTTTTGGGTTGAGAGCGAAAACCGCTGGGTACGTTTGCGCGTTTCCAATGCGGCTTTGCGTTTGATCGACAAAGTTGGCATTGATGCCGTTCTAGCTGATCTGCGCGCACGCGGCGAAGCCTAATCACATTATTTAAGGAATCAGAGTCATGCGCGATAAAATCAAGCTGGAATCCAGCGCCGGCACCGGCCATTTCTACACCACCACCAAAAACAAGCGGACTACTCCCGGCAAATTCGAAATCAAAAAATTCGATCCGGTTGCCCGCAAGCACGTGGTTTACAAAGAAACCAAGCTGAAATAATCTTCAGCCACACTTTCTACTCAGACTGCATTTTCTGCTTGGCAGAGAATGCAGTTTTCTATATCTGCCGTACTAAGGGCGCATCTGCCGTTAAATAGGGCAAATGCGCGTAATACCAATGCCCTGCCCGGCAAAGAGCCTGTATACTGTGCGCCGCTTTTTGGCAAATCTCATGCTTAGCCAAGCTTGCATATTTATATGTCACGCTACCGTATCAAATGCACAACTGAAGCATATTTTGCAAACAAAGCGAACCCATGCGCTGCATGAAGTGATTTTTAGCCGGATAAAGGCTACCTGAAACCCCGCCAATCCCACGATTGCAGACTGCGGAGCCCATTCTACTATGCTTTCCTTAGAAACCTGGATCGGCCTGCGCTATATGCGCGCCAAAAAACGCAACGGGTTGATGTCTGTAATCAGCATCATCTCGATTTTCGGCATTGCCACCGGCGTAACCGCGCTGATTGTGGTGCTTTCCGTGATGAACGGTTTTCAAAAAGAGATTCGCGGCCAACTGCTGCAAGTTACCCCGCATATGCAGATGAGCTATTTGCAAGCCGATCCAGGCGACACTTGGCAAGGCCTAGCCAAAATCGCTCAAGCCAATCCGCGCGTGCTGGGTGTAGCACCTTATGTGAGCGGGCAGGCGCTGCTGGCTAATTCCGGCGAAGTGCAGGGCGTACAAGTGAAGGGGATCGACCCGGCTGAAGAACCGAAAGTGTCGGAATACGGCGACAAGCTGCCCAATGAGCTGTATCAGCAGCTCAAACCCGGCCAGTTTGAAATGATTTTAGGCAAAGATATTGCCGACCGCTTAGGCGTGCAGCCGGGCGAAAAAGTTACTCTGATTTCGCCCGAAGGCAACGTTACACCGGTGGGCATGGTGCCGCGCATGAAGCAATTCACTGTGGCTTCCACCGTCTCCACCGGCATTTTTGCTGTAGATAACAGCTTGTCTATCATCCATATTGAAGACGCCAAAACCCTGTATCGCGCCGGTGATGGCGATGTTAGCATCCAGCTGCGCCTTTCGCAGCCGGAAACCGCCCCCGACGTGACCGCCACCATTGTGCCCGCCGAGCAGCGCAACCGCATCGCCGCCTTCGACTGGACCTACCAAAACCGCGACTACTTCCAAGCCGTGGAAGTGGAGAAAAAGATGATGTTCGTCATCATGTTCTTCATCAGCCTTGTCGCCTCCATCAACCTGATTTCCACCCTCATCATGACCGTAACCGAAAAGCAGGCAGCCATTGCCATTTTGCGCACCCTCGGCCTGCCTCCGCGCGGTATTATGAAGATTTTCCTGGTACAGGGTACGCTTTTGGGCGTGGTCGGTACCGCTATCGGCGTAGTGCTGGGCGTAACCGTAGCGCTGAACGTGGGCGCTATCGTTTCCGCCATCGAGCAAATGGCCGGCCGCAAACTGGTTACTTCCGCCATCTATTTCATCGATTACATGCCCTCGCAAGTGAAGCTGTCCGACGTGCTGGCGATTGTTGCCATTTCCCTCGGCCTCTCCTTCGTGGCCACCCTGCTGCCCAGCTGGCGCGCATCCAAAACCCAACCCGCAGAGGCCTTGCGCTATGAATAAAGAAGCCGTTATCCAATGCCAAAATGTAGGTAAAACCTACGACGACGGCAGCCTCAAAGTGGAAGTGCTGCGCAATATCGATTTTCAGGTAGCCTCAGGCGAAGGCATCGGCATCATCGGCGCCTCCGGCAGCGGCAAATCCACCCTGCTGCACATTCTCGGCGGGCTGGACAAGCCCACCAGCGGCGAAGTGAAAATCCAAGGCCAGGGCCTAAACAGCCTTTCCCAAGTAGCCATCGGCCAGCTGCGTAATCGGCATCTTGGCTTTGTGTACCAATTCCACCACCTGCTACCCGAGTTTTCCGCACTGGAAAACGTAATGATGCCGCTGTTGGTGGCACGCAAAAGCCGGGCTGAAGCGCAGGCAGCCGCTGCCGAAATTTTAGAAAAAGTCGGCCTGGGCAGCCGCATGACCCACCGCCCCGGAGAACTCTCCGGCGGCGAACGCCAACGTGCCGCCATCGCCCGCGCCCTGGTAACCAAGCCCGACTGCCTGCTGGCCGACGAGCCCACCGGCAACCTCGACCGCAAAAACGCCACCCACGCGCTGGAAATGATGCTGGAGCTCAAACGCGAGCTGGGTACCGCCCTCATCGTGGTTACCCACGACGAGCAGCTGGCCAAACGCTTCGACCGCGTGCTCACTATGGACGACGGCAGTTTGCGAGCTTGAGTTTATCCAACAGCTATCCAAGCCGCCCAGCGCACAACAAAGGCTACCTGAAAGCTCAAACTAGAAAGAGTTTGGCAATTTTCAGGTAGCCTTTGCCCATTTTGGAAAATGACGGCACAAACACTGCCCCGATAGCATTTCAGGTAGCCTGCAAAGCAATGCTCCCTGTCCTAGGATTTCTTTTGCCTATGCCCTATGCTTTAGAACTACGCCGTTCTACCGATAAGTGTACTGCTCCTTCACCGATAAAATAAAAAGTTAATTTAATTTAATCTGTGAAAAGGAAAGGTGAAGAAATGAACTGTTTGGGATTCCGCATGAGTCTGATTGCCTCCATGCTGTTGGGCAGCCATGCCGTAGCGCTTGCCGATGAGGTTGAAGGATCTGCAGTGTTGGAAGATATCCATATTCAGGCGGTGAACCGCAGTACGCGTACCGAAAACCGCGATTCGTTCACCACCTCCGCCATGCGTACCACCACGGGTTTGGCTTTGTCGCCCAAGGAAACGCCTCAGTCAGTCAGTGTCATTACCAAAACCCAGATTGAAGGTCAGGGCATTACCAGTTTGGAAGACGCGCTGAAGGCCACTACGGGGGTTACCGTTGTGCGCGATTCCGACCGCTCGCGCTTCATGTCGCGCGGTTTCTATATCGACCAAATAGAAGAAGACGGCGTTTCTTCCGATGTTTCCAGCTATGTGGGCGAAACCATTCTCAATGCCGAGAGCCAGACCGATTTGTCGGTGTACGACCACATCGAAGTGGTGCGCGGTGCCACCGGTTTGACGCAGGCCAACGGCGAGCCGGGCGGAACCATCAATGCGGTACGCAAACGGCCGACTTCCGTACGGCAGATACAGGGCAGCGTAAGTGCGGGGCGTTTCGCCACTTACCGCAGCGAATTGGATGTTTCCGGCAGCCTAAACAGCAGCCGCACGGTGCGCGGCCGTCTGTCGGGCGCATGGGAAAAGGCTGGCTCTTTCATCGACCACATCAATAGCCGGCAAAACGTGGTGTACGGCGTGCTTGATTTCGATTTGGGTGAAAAGGCAGTGTGGACGGTGGGCAGCCTGTATCAAAACCGCCATGCGGTGCCGGATGTGTACGGACTGCCTGCGGGCAGCGAGGATCATCCGCTGCATCTGCCGCGCAATGCTTATTCCGGTGCGCCGTGGAACAACAGCCGTTTCACCAAATTCAATTTATTTTCGGAGCTGCGGTACGATTTCAACGATAACTGGCGGGCTGTCGGCTTGGTCGATTATCGCCGCGACACGGCATTTCGCGAGTATGCCGCGCTCAGCAGCGGGCCGAGTTGGCAAAACAGCAGCGGCACCATTTGGGGCAGCGGCAACCGCCTTGCCGATAATAAAACCGTGCAATG
>CAUUTP010000014.1:0-30563 GCA_963548155.1 uncultured Eikenella sp. | reverse complement strand
CCTTGCAGGATAAGGCTTGCGGGGGGCTTTAGCACCTTTTTTGTTACTTATGCCCCATTATGGAAACCGCTATCAGAAAAACGTAATACTTTAAAGGTATTAAGTAGGCGCATTGAGCAATTAAACGTATTGCTTAACATGGAAAGCAATAGAAAAGATGTATCTGACAAAGTAATAAAGTCAGGCATAAACAGGATAATTGATGTAATAAAAACAGAGATAGAAAGCTGTAAAAGCGCTATTCAAAGCTTGATAGATTCCGATAAAGAGTTAAGCCATAACCAACAGCTTTTACAAACAATCAGCGGCGTAGGAAAGACAACGGCCGCATGGTTGTTATCCGTGCTGGTTGATATAGATAAATTTGAGAACTCAAAGAAGTTAATCAGCTATTTAGGACTATCGCCCGTAATCAAAGATTCAGGCACAAGCGTTCGACAAGCCAAAATATCCAAGATGGGCGATAAGAAAGTAAGGAAAGCGCTTTACTATCCGGCTCGGGCAGCTTGTCTAAGATCCAAACTGTGGCGGCCTTGGTTTGAACAAAAGATAAAACAGGGCAAACACCCAAAGCAAATCTATGTCCTGATGATGTGCAAAATCGTCAAATACGCCTATGCCGTGATTAAAACAGGTCAGCCGTTTGACGAGAATCGGCACAAACCAGCGTAAAACAGCAGTTTAAACTGTTGCAAAAAAGCGGCAGCCGATGGCTACCGCTGCATTACTGTTGCTTGCGTTTTTAAAAAGTTCTTGACTTTCGATTACGGTATCTTTCTCATTTCAACCAGCCCGCTGCTAGTCTTCCCCCTCCCTCGGCGGCACGGGTGCGAACCAGCCCACCAGCAGGAGCAGCAGCCCCACACCGATAAACGATACGATGCGTGCGATGCCGCCGCTGCCACCCAGTTCCACCGTAAACAGCTTCAGCACCACCACGCCCATCAGTCCGGCGCCGGCCATCCAGCGGATGCGACGTCTCAAGCGGTGGCCGGACACCATCAGGCCGATGGCGGTGGTCGCCCACACGATCGACAGCGCCGCCTGCAGGCTGAAGGAAGCCATGATGCCGTGCAGCGTCCACCCCACGCCCATATAGAAATACCACAGGCGCAGCACCGCGCCGCTCACCAGGGTGAGGCCGAGCAGCACCGAACCGGCCAGGTGCAGCCGCAGGCCCTCGCTTTCCAGCTCAAATTCTTCCTGCCACAAATCAACGCAGCGCAGCCACAGCGCCCCCACCAACAGCCCGGCCAAATCCATCGGATTGAGCAGCGGCAAGTAGGTGAAGGGTTGCACAGTGCGCGGCTCGAGCGCATTGTTTGCCACCAGCCACATCAGGGCGTAGCCGCCGCACAGCAGCGAGCAGGCGGCCGCATAGGGGCGCAATGCGGCACGTTCCCGGCCCAGATACAGCAGCAGCCACAACGCCAGCGGCAGCGCCAGCCAGCCGATTTGCCCCCACACGCCGCCCAGTATTTCGCCGGCAAGGATGCCGCAGAAGGCGGTGGCCGAAGCCGCCCACAGCGCAAACGCCGCCATGCTCCAGCCGCGTTCGGTATCGTGCGAACGGAAGCCTTGCAGGCGCAAAACCCATGCCAACAAGGCAGCCAAGGCCAGGTGCATGAGGCTACCTGAAAGCGCGTGCGCCACCAAATCGGCACGGCTCAATCCGCCAAACAGCAGCATGGCGTTCGGAATCAGCAGCGGCACCAGCAAAAGCGCAGTGCGCCTGCCCTGCCGCCAATCGAGCAGCCAGGCTGCCGCCGTCCACAACGCGAAGGGCAACGGCAAAGTCCACAGCGGGGCGCTGCCGGCCAGGCTTTCCGGCAGATGGTGCAGCAGGTTGACTGAAGAGAGTATCGTGCCCAAGAATGCCAAGCCGAGCAGCAACCAGCCGGCAGCTTGGTGCAGCAGCAGAGGGAGTGGAAACGCGGTATCGTGCTGCTGCCTGCTGCGCCTGTGTTTGCCGCGCAGAAGCGCACCGGGTTCATTTTCAGGTAGCCATGCTTCGCCCTGGTGGTGCAAAGCGTAGGCCGACGCACCCAACAATAGCGTGGCGGCAAAGCAGCAGATGGTGGACAGCCAGCCTTCCCCGCCGGACACAACTGCCAGCAACAGCATCGCCAGCATCCCCCAGCTTACTGCGGCCACTGCAAACAAACCGCTGCCGGGCAGCCAGGCGGATTCGTCTGCCTCATCCGCATCTTCGTCTGCCCCGCCTTCATCAGAGAGGCTACCTGAAAGTGCGGCCAGCGGGTTGGGCGCAAACGCATCCTGTAACACCGCCTGCACCCGCACCGCCGCCCAAACCAATGCGGCCAAAGCCACCATTGCCCAATGGCGCGGCAGGCACATCAGCGGCAGCAGCCCCGCGAGCAACAGGCCTGCGCCCAAAGCGCCGCGCTGGGCACAGCTTTCCCAATAGGCCGAACCGCGGCAGCGCCAACGCAGCCAAGCGGCATACATGGCCAAACCGGTCGAGGCCGTCGCCAATGTGGGCACCAACGGACCAACCAGCAGCGGCACACTTTCTTCGCTCACAATCTGCCAGCCCAATTCGCCGCCAAACAGCAATGCACCCAGCGACAGCGCATACACCACCACCGCCAAAAACCGCGTGTGCGGCCGCTGCTGTCGCAGTGCAAACACATACACCAGCCCAGCCTCCAGCGACCACAGCGCCACCGTGGCCGCCTGCTCAAAGGCCAGCGGCACCGCCAGGGTGGCGAACACGAGCGAAAGCGCCGCCAACGCTTGGCGCAACAGCGGGAAATCGCGGCTGCCGGTGAACACCCCGGCCAGCAAGGCATATACCGCGGCAAAACCCAGCGCCGCACCGGCCGCCCAATGGCCGCCCTCGGGCAGCATATGATATTGCAGCACAAACGCGGATACAGCCGAGCCGAACAGCAGCGTGCCGTCTATCGCGCCGATAGTCATGCCGTGGCGTACCAAACTATCAATCAGTTCGTCCAACCCAGCGTTATCCGGCACGGCTGCCTCATCAGCCTCATCGCGCCGATGCAGCGCGTAAAGGCAGGCCAAGAGCGTGTAGAGCAACCAGTGGAAAATCAGGAAAGGCTCGGTGCTGGCGAAATGCTCGCCCGTGTATTCAGCAGAGCCCCACATCACGGCAATAAACAGGCTGCCGATAAAGCCGATAAGGTTCAGACTGCGCCAGGTTTTGAAGCGGACAATCGCCGCCACGCCAGTGTTGAGCAGCGCCAGATAAGTGAACAGCACCACATGGCTGCCGCTGCCATCGCTCACCAGAATCGGCGCGGCCAAACCGCCGATAAGCGCCACTTGCGCCATGATTTTCGCATCTTGCCGCACCGCCAGCGCCGCCATTGCGCACACCAGCCCCACCATCAACATAAAAGCCGTGCCAGAAGGCAGAAGCGGGTGCAGCTTCACCGCCGCCAGCGTGGTCAGATACATCACCGCCATGCCGAAGCCTTGCAAAATCAGGCCATATTCGCGGCGGCGACGTTGCAAAAACCAGCCCGCCACGGCAGCCGCCAAACCCGAGCCCATCACGCTCAGATAGCGCATTTCAATCGGCACATGAATCCGCTCCGAAGCAAAACGCAGCAAGAACACCAGCCCCAAAAACAGCACCACCACGCCGGTTTTCAGCAGCAGGTTGCCGTGCATCAGCCAATCGATCAGCGGAGCAAACGCACTTTCCTCCCGCTCGGCCGGGCGGGCAACGCGGCGCCACTGGGCGGATTGATCGGCCGATGCTTGGGCAGCCGCTTGAGCTTGGCTTTGCGCCGCCATCGCTGCTTGAGCCGGAGTGCGTGCAGGCGTTTGGGCTGCGGTTTGCGCCGTCCCCCGTTTGCGGATTCTCACCGTGCCCGGTCGGCTGCCCGGCATCACGCCATGTTCCTCAACAGCCGCTTCAGGCTGCCGTGCGGCGGGAGCAGGCTGCGCTGCCGGAGCAGGCGGCACATTTTCTCCCGCTGCAGAAGCAGCAGCCGTGAGGCTACCTGAAAACGCAGGCGCGGCAGGTTGTTCGAATGTGGATGGGTTAGGTTGACCAGATTGGGCAGGAAGCGGATGTACCGACACTTCTACCGCTTGGGAATGGGCAGCCAGATGCGCTGATTGAGCCGGGCCGGCTGCCGCAGAAGGAATGGCATCAAACGCGGCAACACTCGGCTGCGATGCGCCCGAAGCAGCGGAAGTGGGCACGTTCGGGTTGTACGGCCAGCCGCTGAAATCAGGCTGCGGCGCACTAGGCGCATTGGGCTGAAGCCCGGCCTGCCCAACGTGTTGAGGCACCGCCTGCCCGCTTTGGCGCAGCTCGCTACTTTCACTTTCAGCCAGCCTTTGCTCCCGCAGGGGCTGGCGGCGGCGCAGCTGTTCCACTTCTTTCTGCAAGCGCGATAGCTGTTCGGCCATCTCCTGCTGCTGCATCCTCGTTTGGAACAACATCACCACAAAAGCACCGAACATCAACAGCAATAAGGTTACGACAAAAGCCATATCACACCTCGTTTGGGCGGCAGCGCACAGGCTACCTGAAAGCGAACACAGCGGGCTTCGCCAAAATAGTTTGATTAGATTATTACTTGGATGGATTATAGCGGTATCTGCTGGCGGCGGGGAATGCGGCAAAATAGCCGCCCAAAAATTTTCAGGTAGCCTCTTGCGGAGAGGCTACCTGAAAAAGTTAAACAAAACATTTTGATTTGGACACTATTAAGTTGCCCCTGCTTGCCATATGCTCAACCTTGCCCGGCTTCGCCTGCGGTGCGCCGGTTGTGTACGCGTTTGCCGTGGATGCTCAGATGGCCGGCGGCAAAATCGGCCACGGCTTGCGGCAGCAGCTGGTGTTCGATTTTCAGCACGCGTTCGGCCAAGGTATCGGCAGTGTCGGTATCGTACACGGGCACGGCGCCTTGGGCGATGATGGGGCCGCAATCGAGCTCGGCGGTAACGAAGTGCACGGTACAGCCGGCGAGACGGCAGCCTTCGTCGATGGCGCGTTGGTGGGTGTGCAGGCCGGGGAAGGCAGGCAACAGAGAGGGATGGATGTTGATGGTTTGATTGGCAAAGCGGCTGCAAAACTCGGGCGGGAGAATGCGCATATAGCCGGCAAGCAGCACAAGGTCGGGCGCGTGGCCGGCCACCATCTCGAGCATGGCTTGGTTGAAATCAGCGCGGCTGGAGAAGTCTTTGGGATTGAGGGCGGCGGTGTGGATGCCCTGCTCTGCCGCCCAGGCCAGCCCGGGGGCTTGGGGATTGTCGGAGAGCACAGCAGCGATGTGCAGATTAGGAATATTGGCTTGCACCACGGCCTGCATATTGCTGCCGCGGCCGGAAATGAGGATGACGGTTTTGGTCATGGCGGAGTAGTTGGAAAAGTGGTTGGGATATGTTTCAGGTAGCCTGTGGCGTTACTCAGGCTACCTGAAAAGATTAGGGGCAATTAGCCTAGCCGCATCATTTCAATCTGCTCGAGGCTGCGGCCGAGGAAGCGCTCGCCGATGGTTTGGAAGCGCAGGGGGATATCGCTCACATAGAAGTGGTAGTCGGCGGGGGTTTGGCTGGGGTTGAGCAGGCCGGCTTCGGCCAAAGCGGCAGCAGTGGCTTCGGCGGTGGTGAGCGCGGAATCCACCAGCGCCAGATGCGGAGCTTCGCTTTGCAGCAGGGGTTTGAGCAGGGGATAGTGGGTGCAGCCGAGCACGAGGGTGTCGATGTCTTCGGCGAGCAGTGGCTTGAGGTATTCGCGCACGGTGAGGCGGGTGACTTCGTGCTCGAGCCAGCCTTCTTCCACCAGCGGCACCAGCAGCGGGCAAGCTTGGGAAGGCACGCGCGCCTGCGGGTTTTGCGCGTGGATGGCGCGGGCGTAGGCGTTGGAATTGACGGTGGTGGACGTGGCGATGATGCCGATGCGGCCGTTGCGGCTGGTAGCCAGCGCGGCTTGCGCACCGGCGGCAATCACGTCGAGCACGGGCATACCGCCGACGGTTTGCCGCACTTTGGCACCGGCCACGGCGGCGATGGTATTGCAGGCAATCACCAGTGCTTTCACGTCGTGCTGCATTAAGAATTCAACGATTTGCGCGGTGTAGGTTTCGATGGTGCTGCGCGATTTCACGCCGTAGGGCACGCGGGCGGTGTCGCCGAAATAAACGATGTTTTCATTGGGCAGCCGCTCCATCAGCGCGCGCACCACGGTGAGCCCGCCGACGCCGGAATCGAATACGCCGATGGGGCGCTGCGTGAGGCTGTTCGGTTTCATGTTGCTGGGTTTGCTGTTGCGGGAAAAGGCGTATTGTACACGCGCGGCGGATAAGCGAAAGGCTACCTGAAATCTTTGTCTCGATTTTCAGGTAGCCTTTTGAGGTGAATCAGCCTTATTGCGGCTCGTGATCGTGCTGCTCCAGCAGGCGGGTTTCTTCGCGCTCCTCTTGCGGGCGCACGGTTTCAAACTCGCCGTCGATGATGTCGCCGTCTGTACTGTAGCCGGAAGATCGGTAGTTCTGCCCCATCTGGTTTGGCCGCACCGCCGCCGGGCCGCCCTTAATCGGCAGCATCAGCACCAAGGCCAAAGTGGTGGACACAAAGCCGGGCGACATCAACAGCAGCGCCGCCACAATATAGCGCAGCGGCCACAGCAATTGGTAAAACGACACCTCGCCCTGATTATTAAACAGCGAGCCGGCCAGCATCACCGAAGAAAAACCCAAGTTGCGCAGCATCACCATACCGGCCATAAACGACAACACCATCAGCAACAGCGTAGGCATTCCGCCAAGCTGCTCGGCCACCATCACTATCGAGGCCGCCTCCGCTCCCGCCAGCAACAAAAGCCAAATTCCAAGGTAACGCATCGTTTTTTCCTTTTCAAACAAAGAAATGATTTTTAGCTTCGCAGAAACTCAGCTTTCTTCGGAAACTCCGTTAAAGCTGCGCTTTCAGGTAGCCTGCTGGCACCAAACAGCGATCAAATCGACATTTGAGAGCTAATGCCGCTCACAGACAGCCTCATCCGGCGCCATCACATCTACTGAGGCTGATTCGGCTTTATCCAAAGCTTGAACCCTAGGGCACAACAGCCACCCCTATATCTGCCCGCCATACATAAAATCAAGCGGGTATTTTGCAAAGTTTTCCCAAGCCCACTGCATTCAAAGGCTACCTGAAAGGAGTAGCTTCAATCTAGTTTGCGGCAGGTGGAACAAAAACTCCACCAGGCCCATTAAATCTAACGTTTCGTATTGCTCAAATAGCAAGCAATAAACATTAGTTGCGGCCTGCGGATTGAATGCAGAAGGCATAGTCATCTCCTCGCGCTATATTTTGCAAACAACCACATCATACCCTGTTCGCACCAACTCCGCCCGACCAGCCGGTTTGTTTACCTGCCGTTTCCTATAGTATGATAGAAGCACTTCTTTACAGCACACTTGAGCACATGGCAAATTTGCCTAGCTCACACCCGCTGTATCTTTCATTTTTCAGGTAGCCCAGCTGCCCCATCACACGGAGCGCTTCATGAAATTCTCTTCCGCCTGCACCGCCTTCTTATGCACCGCCCTCCTGGCCGCCTGCGCCGGCACCACCTCCGGCGATCAATACTACCGCGTGCAGCGCGGCGACACGCTCTACCGCATCAGCCGACGCTTCAACCAACCCATCTCCCGCCTAATGGCCTGGAACAACCTGAAAAACTCCTCCCAGCTCGAAGTGGGCCAACGATTGCGCGTGGGCAGCAGCACCAACCGCAGCACACCCGCCAGCAATACGCCCAACCGCACAGTAACGCGCACCCCGGCCGAGCGTACCAGCGCCGCGCCCAGCAGCCTGCAATGGCCGGTGCGTGGCGAAATCATCACCCAGTTTAACGGCTCCTCCAGCAAAGGCATCGACATCGCCGGCAGCGCCGGCACCCCCGTGAAAGCCGCCGCCCCCGGCCGCGTGAGCTATGTGGGCGAAGGCATCCGCGGCTACGGCAAGCTCGTCCTCATCACCCACACCGGCGGCATGCTCACCGCCTACGCGCACAACAGCCAAATCAGCGTGCGCGAAGGCCAGCAGGTATCCGCCGGGCAAACCATCGCCACCATGGGCAGCAGCGGCACCGACCGCGTGAAACTGCACTTCGAAGTACGCGTAAACAACCGAGCCGTTAATCCGATGGATTACCTGCCGAAATAAATTGGTTAGCACATCATAAAGGTGTAGGAAATCGTCGCGTTGTTTACACTTTTTCTACGGCGGACAACTTTTATTTTTGCTTGAATGATTTTTAAGCAGCTATCCGTCATTATCAAGAACAAAGCTGGTTTCCCGTGTCTATCGACATTCTTGACAATGCCGGATAGCTGCTCAAACGGGTCTTCAAGCAAAAGCCGAAAGTGTAAACAACGCTGTTGATTTCTACAATCTACCTGAAACAAGCTCCGTGTATTGCTACGAAGAGCGGGCGTTCAGGTAGCCTTTTCTTATATTGCATAACCCACCACCTTATCCAACCCCGCCTCAATCCACTACAGATTCAATTGACTTCCAATGCTACACAGCAAGCCGCAGACCGTATAAAACTGCCGCAAGGCAAGCGCGAAAGTTGAGTGAATTTGCTATACAATATCGCCCTTCCCTGCCTAAGAACAAAGGATTCCCCATGAACAGCCTATTGCGCCGCAGTATCGGCATTTCCCTGCTCACCATCTCCCTTTCCGCCTGCGGCCTTCTCGGCAGCGGCAGCGGCTCGCAAACTCCATCCCGCCAGCCGCTCACCGCCACCCGCAAGCCCCAAGCCGTTATCGGCCTGGCTCTGGGCGGCGGCGCATCCAAAGGCTTCGCCCATATCGGCGTGATTAAGGTGCTGGAAGAAAACAATATCCCCATAAAAATCGTTACCGGCACCAGCGCAGGCGCCCTGGTGGGCAGCCTCTACGCCTCCGGCATGAACGCCCCCCGCCTGCAGCGCGAAGCAGAAAACCTGCAACGCGCTGATTTGGTGGATTTAACCCTCTCCACCAGCGGCTTTATCCGCGGCGAAAAACTGCAAAACTACATCAACCGCCAAGTAGGCAACCGCCCCATCCAAAACCTGCCGCGCAAATTCGCCGCCGTGGCCACCGAATTCGACTCCGGCCGCAGCGTGGTATTCCGCAGCGGCAATACCGGCCAGGCCGTGCGTGCTTCCGCCAGCATCCCAAACGTGTTCCAGCCTGCAGTAATCAACGGCAAGCGCTATGTGGACGGCGGCCTCACCGCCCCCGTGCCCGTATCTGCCGCCCGCCAGATGGGCGCCAACGTGGTGATTGCGGTGGACATTTCCGCCAAACCCGCCCGTATCAGCCAAAGCGGCTTCTTCTCCTATCTCGACCAAAGCCTCAACATCATGAGCGCATCGGCCCTCAACAGCGAGCTGGCCAAGGCCGACGTGGTGATCAAACCGCAGGTACAGCACCTTGGCGCTGTAGGCGGCTTCGATGAAAAAGCCCACGCCATCAAGCTTGGCGAAGATGCTACCCGCGCCGCCCTGCCGCAAATCCGCGCCGTGTTGCAGCGCTACCAAGTGCATTGATGCCCATGCAAGAGGCTACCTGAAATTTTAGCTCCGCAGAATCTCACAGCGCCCGTTTTCAGGTAGCCTCTTCAGCCCAGCCAGCATCAAAAGGCAGGCTGAAGCCCCTGCCACCCCGGCAACGCCATGCTGCGCAATCCTGTCGCGCAAGACCGGCTATTTTTCAGGTAGCCTGTTCCGCATCCAGTTGCCCGAAACCTGCCGCACAGCCCGTTTGCCTGCGCCCGATTTTTCAGGTAGCCCATATCCCGATTGGGGCTACCTGAAAAATTTCCCCTTTAAAAAACAACCCGCCGCACACCCATGTTCACCCTATTCCTCCCCGGCCTCAACTGGCCGCAGCCCGAAGAACTTCCCAGCCTGCACACCCCCGCCCTCAACCGCCTGCTACGTTTCGGCCGTTTCCAACCTATCCCTGCCGAACCTGCCGATTTCTGCTTTGCCCACCTCGGCGTGCAGCTAAACCACCTCTTCGCCGAACCCTACGCCTTCGCCAGCCCCCTGCACCAGCAGCTCGGGCTGCATAGTGCCCAGCTGCAAAGCAGCGGCCTCTCAATCAGCCCCGAAGAAGCCGAAGTGCTGTGCCACGGCCTCAACGCCTTCTGCGGCGAAGACGGCTGGCAGTTCGCCCCCCTCTCCCCCGAGCTGTGGAGCATCCGCCTGCCCCGCCACGCCGCCTGGCAAGCCCCCTGCATCCTCAACATCACCGGCCAACACGCCGACCTGCCCCAAGCCGGCGGCCCCCAGCGCGGTCAATGGCTGCAACGCCAAACCGAAATCCAAATGTGGCTGCACGAACACCCCGTCAACCAACGCCGCCAAGCCGCAGGCAGGCTCCCCGTCAACGCCCTCTGGCTGTGGGACGAAATGCCCGACACCCATGCCGAGCCCCCCGCCCTAATCGGCAGCAACAGCCCCTGGGCCGCCTACAGCCGCAGCCCGCAAATCCGTCCCGCCCCCGACAGCCTCCCCGATTGGCAAGCTAGCGCCGCCGAGAGCCAAACACCAATCGAACACAGCGCCCTCTATCTCGACGAACTGCAACAAGCCGCCGAACTGGGCGACCCGCACGCCTACACCCACACCCTACAACAATTGGACGAACAATTCTTCGCCCCCCTGTGGCACGCCCTGCAACGCAATCACCTCCCTGCCGCCCGCCTCCTCACCGACGGCGAACACGGCGGCAACCTCGAAATCCACGCCCGCAGCGGCTGGGCCTTCTGGAAACCCAAACGCCGCTTCAGCGGCCGCTTAGACGGCATAAGCAAATAAAAAAGCTACCTGAAAACGCAGCTTCAAAAGAGTTAAAACTCACTGCATTCGCTTTCAGGTAGCCTTTGTTCAAACCTGCTTCACATCTTCCCTGTGCTGCCGAAGCCGCCTTCGCCGCGTGAGCTCTGGGCAAATTCTTCCACCACTTTAAACTGCGGCTGCAGCACAGGCACGATCACCATTTGTGCCACGCGTGCCATCGGTTCGATAGTGAACGTTTCGCTGCTGCGGTTCCACAATGAAATCTTGAGTTCGCCCTGGTAGTCGGAATCAATCAGGCCGACCAGGTTGCCCAACACGATACCGTTCTTATGGCCCAGCCCGGAGCGCGGCAGCAGCATGGCGGCGTAGGCCGGGTCGGCCAGATGGATGGCGATGCCGGTGGGCACGAGGAATGTGCCGCCGGGCGGCAGCTCTACGGCTTCGTCCAAACAGGCGCGCAAATCGAGGCCGGCGGCGCCGGGGGTGGCGTAGTGCGGCAGGTGTTCTTGCATTTTGGGGTTGAGGATCTTGAGTTCGACTGTGGGTTGCATGTTTATCTCGATAAAGATTTGAATTCTAATGTAGATAAATTTTCAGGTAGCCCTTGATGCCCTGCGGCAGGCTACCTGAAAATATAGCTGCGCTGCTTAGGGCATCAGCATACCGCCGTTCACGTGCAGGGTTTGGCCGGTGATGTAGCGTGCCTGCTCGGAGGCGAGAAACAAAACGGCGGCGGCCACATCGTCTGCTTCGCCGAATTTGCCCAGCGAAGTTTGGGCGGTGAATGCTGCGCGGACTTCCTCAGGCAGGGCTTGAGTCATGGCAGTATCGATGAAGCCGGGAGCCACACAGTTTACGGTGATGCCGCGGCTGCCCACTTCGCGCGCCAGCGATTTGGAGAATCCCATCAGACCGGCTTTGGCGGCGGCGTAGTTGCTCTGGCCGGCATTGCCCATCGCGCCCACCACGGAAGTGATGTTGATGATGCGGCCGCTGCGCTGCTTCATCATGCCGCGCAATACGGCTTTGCTGGCGCGGAATACGGATTTGAGGTTGACTTGCATGATCTCGTCCCACTCTTCTTCTTTCATGCGCATCAATAGGTTGTCGCGCGTGATGCCGGCATTGTTTACCAAGATATCCAACTTGCCAAACTCTTTTTCGATGTCGGCAATCAAATTTTCGATGCTGTTTTCTTCATTGATTTGCAACACGCGGCCATGCCCCTGCCATTGCGCCAAGCGCTGGCCAATGGCAGCCGCACCTGCTTCGCTAACGGCCGTGCCGATCACCGTTGCCCCGGCTTGCGCCAGCGAGTCGGCAATGGCCGCGCCGATACCGCGCGGGGCGCCGGTTACCAAGGCGATTTTCTGAGAGAGATTTTGGGTAAGCATATCGGGATTCCTTTTAAGTGGGAAATAGGGTTTCAGGTAGCCCCAAGTGTATAAGGCTACCTGAAAATTAATGGGCGGCGATAAATGCGTCCACTGCTTCCTGCGAAGTGAGCGCGGCGCACACAGCGGCTTTATCGATGCGTTTCGCCAGGCCGGCCAGCACTTTGCCGGGGCCGCACTCGGCGGATTCGGTGATGCCCTCGCGCACGAGTAGCGCCACAGTTTCCGTCCAGCGCACCGGGCTGTAAAGCTGGCGCACCAGCGCGTCTTTAATTTGCGCGGGGTCGGTGTAGGAAGCCACGTCCACGTTGTTGATCACGCGGATTTGCGGCGCATTCAATGCCACGTTTTGCAGCGCGGCAGCCAGTTTTTCGGCAGCAGGCTTCATCAGGCTGCAATGCGACGGCACAGACACGGGCAGCGGCAGCGCGCGTTTGGCACCGGCTTCTTTGGCTGCAGCCATGGCGCGTTCCACCGCCACGGCATCGCCCGCAATCACCACTTGGCCGGGCGAATTGAAGTTCACCGCCTCGGCCACCTGCCCTTGCGCGGCGGCGGCGCAGATTTGTCGCACCGCATCGTCTTCCAACCCCAAAATAGCAGCCATCGCGCCCTGCCCTTGCGGCACGGCCGACTGCATCAGCTCGGCACGCAGGCGCACCAGGCGCACGGCATCGGCAAAATCCAGGCTGCCGGCGGCCACCAGTGCGCTGTATTCGCCCAGGCTGTGCCCGGCTACGGCGGCGGGGGTTTTGCCGCCGGCTTCGAGGTAAGCGCGGTAAGTGGCCACGCCTGCGGCCAGCATCAAGGGCTGGGTGTTCACGGTTTGGCCGATGAGCGCGGCATCTTCGCCGTTCATCATCGCCCACAAATCCTCGCCCAGCGCAGCGGAGGCCTGCTCAAAGGTTTGGCGCACAACAGCGCTGCCGTCGAAACCGGCCATCATATTCAGGCTCTGCGAGCCTTGGCCAGGGAAGAAAAAGGCAAAAGACATGGGGTTTCCTTCTGTATTAAGAGTATTGCCATGACAGCGTACAGGCTACCTGAAACTAGCATTTAGATTTTTCAGGTAGCCTGATATCTAAAAGCCTAATCAGCGCCCGTGGTAGTTCGGCGCTTCTTTGGTAATCTGCACATCATGCACGTGCGATTCGCTCATGCCCGCAGCGGTGATTTCCACAAACTCGGCCTTTTCATGCATTTCGGCAATATTGGCACAGCCCAAATAGCCCATGCTGGAGCGCAGGCCGCCCACCAGCTGATGAATAATGTTCACAATCGGGCCTTTATACGGCACGCGGCCTTCGATGCCTTCGGGCACGTATTTGTCGGTACTGTCTTGTTTGTCTTGGAAATAACGGTCGGACGAGCCTTGGCTCATCGCGCCCAGCGAGCCCATGCCGCGGTAGGATTTGTAGGAGCGGCCTTGATAGAGCTCGATTTCGCCCGGCGCTTCGTCTGTGCCTGCAAACATACCGCCCAGCATCACGGTGGAGGCACCGGCCGCCAAGGCTTTGGCTACGTCGCCGGAGAAGCGGATGCCACCATCGGCAATCAGCGGCACGCCGGTGCCTTTGAGCGCTTCGGCCACATTGTGAATCGCCGTCAGCTGCGGCACGCCCACGCCGGCCACGATGCGGGTGGTGCAAATCGAGCCCGGACCAATGCCCACTTTCACTGCGTCTGCCCCGGCAGCCACCAAATCGCGGGCTGCTTGTGCGGTGGCGATGTTGCCGCCGATGACTTGCACTTGCGGGAAGTGTGCCTTCACCCAGCGCACCCGATCCAAAACGCCTTGGCTGTGGCCGTGTGCGGTGTCCACCACAATCACATCCACTCCGGCAGCCACCAAAGCGGCCACGCGTTCGTCGGTTTCCGGGCCCACACCCACCGCCGCACCTACGCGCAAGCGGCCGTCTTGGTCTTTATTCGCATAGGGGAATTCGGTGGTTTTCAAAATATCACGCACCGTAATCAGGCCTTTGAGCTCGTCTTGGGCGTTTACAACCAAAACACGCTCGACCTTATGCTGATGCATCAGTTCGCGCGCGTCTTCAATGCTGGTGCCTTCGGGCACGGTAACCAATTCGGCTCGGGGCGTCATAATGGCGGACACCGGTTGGTCGAGGCGGGTTTCAAAGCGCAAATCGCGGTTAGTAACCAAGCCCACCAGTTTGCCATCCTGCACCACCGGCAAGCCAGACATTTGCCGCCTGCGTTGTGCACGCATTTCCAACAGCTGGCCAACCAACATTTCCGGCGCAATCGTTACCGGGTCTTTCACCACGCCGCTCTCGTGCCGCTTCACCTTAGCTACGGCCTCAGCCTGGCGTTTGATGCTCATGTTCTTATGAATAATACCGATGCCGCCTTCCTGCGCCATAGAAATGGCCAAGCGCGCTTCGGTAACGGTGTCCATGGCGGCGGAAATCAGGGGCATATTAATGGAAATGTTGCGGGTGAGGCGGGTTTGCAGCGAGACGTGCTTGGGCAGCACTTGGGAATGGGCGGGAACAAGCAATACATCATCAAAGGTGTAGGCTTTTTCAACGATTCGCATGATTAAAACCTTCTTGTCGGTTGCTAATAATGCGGCCGCATTGTAGCAAATTTGTCGGCATTTAGTAAGCATCAGGCTCCAAAAATGACATTCGCCCGTCAGTTGAAGTACAATGAAACTGATTATGTAACCATATTCAACGGGAAGACCACCAAATGAATAAAAAATTAACCTTGCTGGCCGCCTGCGCCGCAACCATGTTGTTTTCAGGTAGCCTGATGGCAGAAGACGTGTATGAATGGAAAACTGGCCGCGTTTCCAACTATTCCGACGTGCCGAAAAACCTCATCCCCGCCAGTAGCAACATCGTGAACGTGCGCACCCAAACCTCGCGCCCTGCCGTTGCGCCTCCCGGCCAGCAGCAAAACCAGCTGCCGCAAGTGCAGAATAATAATGGCGAAATCTCCGCTGCCGATTTGCAGGCCATGGCCAACCAGAAACAGATGGAAGAAAACCAGGCTAGGGAAGAATCCAACCGCAAAGTAATTGAAGATAACAATGCTGCCCGCGCCAGCAACTGCAACGTTGCAAAAATTAACTTGCAATACGCGCAAACCGCCCGCATCCAAAACCGCGAGCAGCTTATCCAGCAATACCAGAACAACGTAAACCAATATTGCAACTAACGGCGCTCCAGCCGGTTTGATTCAGCCGGCCGTTCGGTCTTGCCGTTTCACTTTCCAGCAAACCTTCGGCCATGTCTGATTTCGACCCGCATGCCATCATCAGCAACCTGCCCAACCTGCCCGGCGTTTACCGCTTTTCGGATAAGGATGGGCAGGTTTTGTACGTCGGCAAAGCCGTCAACCTCAAACGCCGCGTGGGCAGCTATTTTCAAAAAAACGACTTAGCGCCGCGTATCGCCCTGATGGTGCGGCAGATTGCCCACATCGAAATCACGGTAACCCGCTCCGAAACAGAAGCGCTGATTCTCGAAAACAACTTCATCAAGGCCTTGTCGCCGAAATACAATATCCTGTTCCGCGACGACAAGTCCTACCCCTATCTCATGCTTACCGGCCATGCCTTCCCGCAAATGGCCTACTACCGCGGCAGCCTGAAGAAAACCAACCAATACTTCGGCCCCTACCCCAACAGTTACGCCGTGCGCGACAGCATTCAGATTTTGCAGAAAGTTTTCTTGCTGCGCACCTGCGAAGACAGCGTATTCGAACACCGTGACCGCCCCTGCCTGCTCTACCAAATCAAACGCTGTTCCGCTCCCTGCGTCGGCCATATTTCACAGGAAGACTACCGCACCAGCGTGGAAGAAGCCGCCACTTTCCTCAATGGCAAAGCCGACCGCCTGATGCAAAGCCTCACCGCAAAAATGCAGCAGGCCGCCGAAACGCTCGACTTCGAACACGCTGCCCGCTACCGCGACCAAATCCAAGCCCTAGGCAAAATCCAGAGCCAGCAATTTATCGACAGTAACAACCCCAACGCTGCCTACAACATCGATATCCTCGCCCTCGCTGCCGAGCAAGGCAGCATCTGTATCCACTGGGTCAGCATCCGCAACGGCCGGCGCGTGGGTGAAAAAAGCTTTTTCCCCGACAGCCGCCACTCCGCTCCCGAAGAAGCCGCCGCCTATGGTGAAGCCTTTGCTGCCCAGCATTATCTCGGCCGCGACAAGCCCGACATCATCATCAGCAACTTCAGGCTACCTGAAAACCTGCAAACCGCCCTAATCGAAGAGCACGGCAAACAAATCCGCTTTATTGCCAAAACCAGCGGCGAGCGGCGCGTGTGGCTGCAAATGGCCGAACAAAACGCCCTGCTCGCCCTGCGCCAGAAACAGCAGCAAAACCAAAACCAAGAACAACGCGTCCAAGCCTTGGCCGAGCTGCTACAACTGCCCACCGCCGAGCTCAACCGCATCGAATGCTTCGACATCAGCCATACCCAAGGCGAAGCCACCGTCGCTTCCTGCGTGGTATATGAAAACCAAAGCATGCGCCCAGACCAATACCGCCGCTACAACATCAAAACCGCCAAAGCCGGCGACGACTACGCCGCCATGCGCGAAGTGCTTACCCGCCGCTACGGCAAACTGGCCGAAGGCAACGAAGAAGACGGCAAATGGCCAGATCTGGTGCTGATTGACGGCGGCAAAGGCCAAGTGGCCATGGCGCAGCAAGTATGGCAGGATTTAGGCATCCGCCTGTCCATGGTCGGTATTGCCAAAGGTCCCGAGCGCAAAGCCGGACTCGAAGAGCTGATTATTCCGCACTTGGGCACCACCACCCAGCTCCCGCCGCATCACCCCGCCCTGCACCTTTTGCAAACCGTGCGCGACGAATCCCACCGCTTTGCCATCACCGGCCACCGCCGCAAACGCGGCAAAGCCCGCGTTACCTCCTCGCTGGCCGAAATCCCCGGCGTGGGCGACAAGCGCCGCCGCAGCCTACTCACCCGCTTTGGCGGCCTGCGCGGCATCCAAGCCGCCAGCATCGACGACTTGGCCCAAACCGAAGGCATCAGCCGCGCCTTGGCTGAAAAAATCTACGAAGCCCTACACTGAAAGACCGCAACATGCCCTGGAACATCCCTATCCTGCTGACCTGGTCGCGCATCCTCATGATTCCGCTGTTTACCGCCCTGTTCTACCTGCCCGCCTCTTGGCGAGTGGGCATCCAAACCGTAAACACCTGCGCCGCCGCATTATTCGTGCTCGCCGCCGTAACCGACTGGTTCGACGGCTACCTCGCCCGCAAATGGAAACAAACATCCGACTTCGGCGCCTTCCTCGACCCCGTGGCCGACAAACTCATGGTGGCCGTCGCCCTCATCCTCTTGGTGCGGCTCGACCGCACCTGGGCCATCTGCGCCATCATCATCATCGGCCGCGAAATCACCATCTCCGCCCTGCGCGAATGGATGGCGCAGCTGGGCAAACGCAACAGCGTGGCCGTGGCCACCGTTGGCAAATTCAAAACCGCTGCCCAAATGGCCGCCATCACCCTGCTGCTGCTGCAAAGCTGGCCCGCCCTCGGCCTCGACTTCATCTGGCTGGGCAACGCCCTCATGTTCGCTGCCTGCGTGCTCACCTTGTGGTCGATGTTCTACTACCTCAAAATGGCCGCCAAAGAATTCAAACAGCCCCGTCCGCCCGAAGCCGGCTGAACACACTGCACGCGCCATTAACCAACCCTGCCGAAGCCTCATATTTTTCAGGTAGCCTCTCACACAAAAGAGGCTACCTGAAAACATAAATAACCTTGCGCAGCATATGGCCATCCATGCGCCATTCAAATTTTTAGGTAGCCTCCCCCTTCAAGCAGGTTCCCTGAAAATTTGCAGAAAATATAAGGCTACTTAAAACCAGGCATCACTCCTACGGCCTTTTTTCAGGTAGCCTTTTCCATAGTTCAATGTTAATATTCGCAAACGGTCATCCAGGCCGACACTCATCACATCAGATAAGGATCAAGCCATGTTTGCAAAATCCCTGTTGAAACCCCTCCTCCTCGCCGCCGCCCTGCTGATGCTCAACGGCTGCGCCACTTATGCGCTGTGGGAAAATCATGATTCGTCGCCAGATTACACCGTCTCAACCTCAACCCACACCGAAAACGACACCGTGGTCGGCTTCGCCCGCGTCAAGCCCGACAGCCAAAAACTGCCGCCCAACAGCATCGTCATGTTGGGCGAACGCTATATCTATGTGATGACCAAAGGCAGCAACCCTCGGGCTGGAAGCGGCGAAACAGCCCGGGAAGTGGATTTGGGCGCGATTTTAAACGTGAAGCTGTCCCAACCCTTCCAAATGTACTCTCCCTCCGATGACGCCAAAAACTGCTGCAGTACCCCGCCTTGGGAAGGCTTCAGGCTGAACACCAGTCCGTCGGGGCAACGCTTCTGCAGCGCGGATTTCGATTTGGTTTACCAAGAAAACCCACGCCTTTCTCCCACCGAGCGCCGCCGCGAACTCGCCGAATTGCGACGGCTGCAATTCAGGCAGGTTACCGACAGCAAAGGCGCATCCCGCTATGCCCGCACGATTCGGGTGTGTGGCCGGCTCTACGCCCGCCCGAACGGTATGAACTACGACTACCGTTTTGAAACGCCGCTGCCCGTAACCATCAGTACCACAATAACCACAACCAAACCCGTTTCATCCATATCTGCGGGAGGGGTTGGCCGCGCACTCGCCACCCCATTCACCGCCGCCCTCGACATCGTTACCCTACCCGTCAGCCTGCCTTTACTCTGGCTGGGCACAAGGCGCATGAAATTGTTTTAAGCGCAAACAAAAGGGAGGAATGCCGCTTGGCAATCCTCCCTTTTTTCAGGTAGCCTTCTACTATTACATGATGGCTACCTGAAACGAGATTTCGGCATCGTTAATCTACCGCTGAGCTTCTGCAAAGCAAAAACATCAAACCAACCATTCCCGAATCCATCTTCACTGATGCGCAACCCGCCTGCCCTACTCATCATCCGCCCCGCCAATCGCATTCCCGCCGATGCCGACCTATGCCGGCGCACCGGCTGGCAACCCGTACCCTTCCCAATCATCCATATCCGGCCCGAAGCAAACGCGCTGGCCGGATTGCCCACACAGTTGCAGCAAGCTTCGGCTGCCGTTTGGATAAGCCCCACCACCGTGGAAACCGCCCTGCCGCTGCTTTCAGGTAACCACTCCGCCACAAACACCGGGCTACCTGAAAACGAACCAAGCAGCCTTCTGCCGAATATAAAACCGAACCCACCCATTTTTTCAGGTAGCCTCCTTCACAGCCTGTCGCAACCGCAAATCGCCGTAGGCAGCGGCACAGCCAAAGCCTTGCAGCAAGCCGGTTTTGCCCATATCGTTTCGCCCGATAGCGGCCACGACAGCGAAGCCGTGCTCGCCCTGCCGCTATGGCAGCGCCTGAATCAGGGTGCATCCGTGGTGATTATCCGCGGGCGGGAAGGCCGCAACACCCTACCCGATACCTTATGCCGGCGCGGTTTTCAGGTAGCCTGTGCCGATATTTACCAACGCCAGCCGCTCACGCCCGATTGGACGCTGTTTGCCGCAGCACAGCCCGCCGCTGCGTGGATTACCTCTGCCGAACAAGTGCGCCTGCTGTTTGCCGCGGCACCTGCAAGCCTAACCCAGCAGCTGCAATCCTTGCTATACTTCGCCCATCATCCGCGCATTGCCGAGGCACTGAGCCAAGCCGGCGCGACACGCATCCGCCTGCTCCGTTCGGCCGCAGAGCTGGAAAACGCTTTAATTGCCGAACGGCAACACCTAACTCAGGCTACCTGAAAATTGAAATTCCAATGTGCGCAAACGCCGCACCGGCTTTTCAGACAGCCTCACAACCGATTGAATAATATGAAAGGAATAGCATGAGTCAACCGGAAAACGAATCCGTACCCGCCGTACAGCCTCCCGCTCCCGCCCCGGCCAGCCCTGTTGCACCGGTGGTTGTTAAATCCGGCGGTAAAGGTTTGGGCGCGTTTGCCCTCGTGCTGGCCGTGCTCGGCCTGGGCGCCAGCGGCTTTTTGTTTGTGCAGGGGCAAAACCTGCTCAAACGCCAAGAAATCCAGTTCGATCAGAAAATTAATCAGGCTGCCTTGGGCGAATCGCAAAATGCCGCCCTGTTAGCCGATGCCGGCCGCAAGCTGCAAGACAACGAAGCCCTAATCAAGCAGCTGCAAAGCGATATGCAAACCCAGCAGGCCGAAGCCGCCGCCAACAACCGCGCCCTGCAAGAGCTGCTGAAAACCCGCAGCGACTGGGTGGTGGACGAAGCCGAAGCCGCGCTCAATCTGGCCGGCCAGCAGTTAGTGATTGCCGACAACGTGCCCGCCGCCGTGGCCGTGCTCGAAGGGCTGGATGCACGTTTGGCACGTTTCGAGCAGCCGCAGCTGCTGCCTTTGAAACAGGCCGTTAGCGCCGACTTGGCCAAACTGCGCCAGCGCCCCTTCACCGACACCGCCAACGCCGCGCTGCGCTTGAGCCGCCTGGAAGCCGCCGTAGGCGCACTGCCGCTCTTGGCCGATTCCAGCCTGCGCCCGCCGCAAGCCGCCGCACCTGCTGCTACCTCGCCGAATGATCCGTGGTGGCGCCAAGCCTGGAACCGCACTCTCGGCGGCCTCAAAGGCATGGTGGAAATCCGCCGCCTCAATAGCACCGATGCGCTCCTGATGTCGCCCGAACAAGCGTTTTATGTGCGCGAAAACCTACGCCTGCACCTGCTCTCCGCCCGCGTGGCCCTGATGCAGCGCCAAAACGATATTTACCAAAACGACCTGGCCGCCTCGGAAAATGCCGTGCGCCAATACTTTGACGCCGCCACTCCCGCTGCCCAGTCCTGGCTGCGCGAAATTGCCCAGCTCAAGGCCATCCAGCCGGGTAGCGGCAACGTGGGCGACAGCCTTTCTGCCAGCCTGAAAGCCATCGCCGACTACCGCCAGCAGCGCCAAGGCGAAATCCTCAGCCAGCCTGAAGCCGCTTCCGAAGCCGCCGCTTCGCAGCCTGCCGCGCCCGTTTCCGTGCCCGCGCCAGCCAGCCAGCCTACTCCGGCAGCCTCTGCCCCCGCACTTCCGGCGCCGGCTCAGGCTTCCGCCACTCGCAAGGGGATTGAATCATGAAAGGCCTGATTTGGATTATCGTGTTGTTTGCCGCCGCCGTCGGCCTCACCATTGTTGCGCAGCATTACAGCGGCAACGTGTATATCGTTATCGATCAAACCCAAACCCAGATTGCGGTCAACCTGCATTTGTTTGTGGGCGCCATGATCGTGTTCGTGGTGCTGCTTTATCTGCTGTTGCGTCTGATTAACGGCATCATCAACATTCCCGGCCGCATGCGCCGCTTCGGCCGCAGCCGCCAGGCGCATCATGCCGAAACCGCGCTCAACAAAGCCGGTCTCGCCTACTTCGAAGGCAAATTCCAACACGCCGAGCAAGAAGCCGCCAAAGTGCTGGAAAACAAAGAAGCCGGCCACAACCGCACCCTCGCCCTGATGCTCGCCGTACACAGCGCCGACCAAATGGGCGACGATGCCAAGCGCGAAGGCTACCTGAAAGAAATCGCCCAGCTGCCGCATAAGGCCCAGCTTTCGCGCCACCTGCTCGAAGCCGAATCCGCACTCAACCGGCAGGATTATCCCGCCGCCGAGGCCGCCCTGGCTGCCGCTGCCGCCATCAATCCCAAGCTCACCCGCCTGGTGCGCCTGCAACTGCGCTATATGTTTGAGCAAAACAACCCCTTGGAAGTGCTCGACCGCGTAGCCAAACTGGAAAAAGCTTCCGCCCTCAACGCCGCCGAAGCCGCCCAATACCGCGAATGGGCCTGGCGCGAACTCCTCGCCCTCGCCACCGACTATCCCGCGCTCAAAGCCTGCCTCGGCCGCATTCCCAAAGAAATGCAGGAAGGCGAACTCTGCGCCCCGATTGCCGAAAAAATGCTGCAAATCGGCCAGTATCCCCGCGTGGTGAAATGGGTGAAAACCCACTATCCCAAGCATCGCAATGCCCAGCTCCTGCCGCCCATGATCGAAGCCGCCCGCTACCTCAGCCCGCGCGAACAGCAGAAAATCATGGATACCGTGGAAGGCTGGCTGCACGACGCCCCGCAAGATGCCGCCCTGCTGCTGCACCTCGGCCAAATGGCCTACGCCAAACAACTGTGGGGCAAAGCCCAAGGCTACCTCGAAGCCAGCCTGCAAGCCCAAGCCACCCCGCAGGCACGCCTGGTGCTGGCCAAAGTGTTTGACGAAATGGACAAACCCGATCAGGCCGAGCAGCAACGCCAGCTGGTGCTGACCGAAATCACTCCGGAAGACGACGAAACCGCTGCCGAATAAAGGCATATGGCAAAAAGGCTACCTGAAACAAGCTGCGCAAAAATTAGCAACACTCGTTTCAGGTAGCCTTTCTAGTTTAGGTTTAATTCACTATACCTATTCGTGCCAACTTACCCTGTCGCTGCTAACCAGGAAATTACCTTTACCACTAGTTGGTACAGCAATCCCAACCCAACTTATATGTACCCCAAACCAAAGGCTACCAGAAAGCCCAAAACTTTCAGGTAGCCTTTTTCCATTCCAGCCGCTCTACTCCACCGTTACCGATTTAGCCAGATTACGCGGTTTGTCCACATCCGTGCCGCGCACCAAGGCGGCGTGGTAGGCCAGAAGCTGCACCGGGATGGTGTGCACAATCGGCGAGAGCACGCCCACGTGGCGCGGGGTACGGATGATGTGCACATTGGTGCTGGGCTGGAAGTTGCTGTCCAAATCGGTAAACACAAACAGCTCGCCGCCGCGCGCACCCACTTCCTGCATATTGGCCTTCACTTTATCCAGCAGGCTGTCGTTCGGCGCAATCACCACCACAGGCATATTCGCATCCACCAGCGCCAAGGGGCCGTGTTTGAGCTCGCCGGCGGGGTAGGCTTCGGCGTGGATATAAGTGATTTCTTTCAGTTTCAGCGCACCTTCCAAGGCCACGGGGTAGTGGATGCCGCGCCCTAAAAACAGGGCGCTGTTTTTCTCGGCGAATTTGTGCGCCCAGGCGGCAATCTGCGGCTCGAGGTTGAGCGCGTGTTGGATGCTGCCGGGCAGCTGGCGCAACTCTTCCATATAAGACTGCGCCTGCTTCTCGGAAACGTGGCCGCGCATTTTGCCCAGGGTAACCGCCAGCCCGAACAACACCACCAGCTGGGTGGTAAAGGCCTTGGTGGACGCCACGCCGATTTCCATGCCGGCGCGGGTGTAGAGCACCAGTTCGCTCTCGCGCGGCAGGGCGGATTCCATCACGTTGCACACGGACAAGCTGTGCTTCTGCCCCAGCGATTGCGCGTATTTCAGGGCCTCCATGGTGTCCAGCGTTTCGCCGGATTGGGATACGGTAATCACCAGTTGGTCGGGGCTGGCAATCACGTCGCGGTAGCGGTATTCGCTGGCGATTTCCACATCGGTCGGCACTCTGCTGATGGCTTCCAGCCAGTATTTGGCGGTGAGCGCGGCGTAGTAGGAAGTGCCACAGGCCAAGATTTTGATGCTGCGGATGTATTCGAATACTTCCCGTGCTTTGGCGCCGAAGTTTTCCGGCTCGAAGCCGCCGCCGAGGAATACTTCGGCGGTGTCGGCAATCGCCTTGGGCTGCTCGTGAATTTCCTTCTGCATGAAGTGGCTGTAAGGGCCCAGCTCCAACGAGGTGAGCGACAACTCGGACACGTGCACTTCGCGTTTGGCTTCCTGCCCGCTGCGGTCGACGAGGCGGCGGATGCCTTCGCTGCCCAATTCGGCAATGTCGCCGTTTTGCAGATACACAATGCGGCGCGTGAAAGCCACCACGGCAGAAACGTCTGATGCAGCAAAGGTTTCGCCCTCGCCCAAGGCCACCAAGAGCGGGCAGCCCATGCGTGCCACCACCAATTCTGCCGGTTTATCCTGCGCCATCACGGCAATCGCATACGCGCCGTGGAAACGCGCACAAGCAGTTTGCACCGCGGCAAACAGCTGGTGTCCGTTAGTGGTGTATTCGTGGTGTACGCTGTGGGCAATCACTTCAGTATCGGTTTGCGATTCAAACACATAGCCCAAGCCTTGCAGGCGGGTGCGCTCTTCCTCGAAGTTTTCGATGATGCCGTTGTGCACCACCGCAATCAGGCTACCTGAAATATGCGGATGCGCATTGGGCTCGGTTACGCCGCCGTGCGTGGCCCAGCGGGTGTGGCCGATGCCGATGTGGCCGCACAAGCCGGCAGCCTTAGCCGCGTCTTCCATCAGCTGTACACGACCCACACGGCGCACGCGCTCGATCACGCCCTGCTCCGTGCCCACCGCGATACCGGAAGAATCATAGCCCCGATATTCCAGCCGCTTCAGGCCGTCGGTGAGAAAATCCACCACATTCTGCTTGGCGCGCACCGCGCCCACAATACCGCACATTGCAAAGTCCTTCTATCTGTTGGGTTGCCAGCCGCCGCAGCGGCAAAAAATCGGGCAGATTATAGCAAACCAGGCCGCCATTCAGGCAGCCCGGTTCGCCAATATTACCTGTTTTAATACGAAGCCGACACCATCTTACCGTCTCTAAAATTCTGCTGATACAGAATATTGCCGTTGATGGCATAAGTGGTGAGCACCCCGTTTTGCGGATGGGCGCGGAAATCATACAGGCTCTCGCGGGTGAGCAGCATGGCGTCGCTGCGCTTCTGCCCGCTCTCGTAAAAATCCTGCACCAAATAACTCCTGCCTTGGCGTCTCAACAGCTGGCGGTAGTAGCCGCCCTTCACTTCGTTTGGCACCGCCTTACCCTGCGCATCGAAATACGTGACCACCTGCTCCTCAATAATGCGCAAACCGCCCAAATCCTGCACATTGCTGCCATTATTCCGGCTGCCCACCGGAATGCTCAAGCCCGTGCCCAAGCCCAGATGGCGGCCGGCAAAACCCAAGCCCAGCAGCACATTGCTGCCCGAGCAGCCGGCCAACAGCAAAATGCAGGCGCCGGCCGCAAAATTCCGTTTTTTCATGACAATTCCCCCCTTAAACCCAATCAAAATCAATGCCCGAATTATAACCCGTTTGAATAAACCGATATAATGCCCCTCTTCCCATTTTTCAGGTAGCCTCATCCCATGATCAGCAAGCTCACCGGCAAACTCATCGAAGCCATCCCCCCACAAGTTGTAATCGACGTAAACGGCGTCGCCTACGAAGCCGACGTTTCCATGCAAACCTTCTACACCCTGCCCCCCGTGGGCGAAACCGTCTCGCTCTACACCCAGCTTATCGTGCGCGAAGACGCCCACCTCCTGTTCGGCTTCGGCAGCCACAGCGAACGCAACACCTTCCGCCAGCTCATTAAAGTGAGCGGTATCGGCGCCAAAACCGCGCTCGGCATTCTTTCTGCCATGAATGCCGACGAACTCGCCGCCGCCATTGCCGCCGAAGACATTAAACGCCTCTCTTCCGCCCCCGGCATCGGCAAGAAAACCGCCGAACGCATGGTGCTCGAACTGCGCGGGAAACTCACTACCTCTAGCGGTGTCCAAGCCCAGCTCGCCGCCCAAGCAGACGACAGCAGCGAAGACATCGTCAGCACCCTGCTCGCCCTCGGCTACAACGAAAAAGAAGCCCGCGCCGCCGCCAAAGGCATCCCAGCCGATACCGAAGTGGGCGAAGGCGTGCGCCTAGCCTTGAAAAACCTGCTGAAATAAACAGATAAAGGCTACCTGAAACTGAACCAACCATTTTCAGGTAGCCTCTTAATAGCCAACCAACACAGTCAATACAAAGCGGCAAGCCACAAACAATGCACACATGCAGCAAGTGAGCCAACGCCGTAGCAAAAGTTTAACTTATTGCCATACCCACCCAAAGGCTACCTGAAAGCCCCAGCAAAGGAACCCCACCATGCCCCGCATCGGCCTCTTTGGCGGCACCTTCGACCCCATCCACAACGGCCACCTGCACATCGCCCGCCGCTTTACCGACGAGCTGGATTTAGAAAGCGTCATTCTCCTGCCCGCCGGCGACCCCTACCACAAAACCACCCCCCGCACCGCCGCCCACCACCGCCTCGCCATGGCCGAAATCGCCGCCCAAGCAGACTCCAGCCTTGCAGTGAGCGACTGCGACATCGTCCGCCAAGGCGCCACCTACACCCACGACACCGTGCAAATCTTCCGCCAACACTTCCCCGCCGCCGAGCTCTGGCTGCTCATCGGCATGGACAGCCTGTTGCAACTGCACACCTGGCACCGCTGGCAAAACCTCGTGCGACAATGCCGCATCGCCGCCGCCCCCCGCCCCGGCAGCAGCCTCGCCCAAGCTCCCGCCCCACTCCAAAGTTGGCTGGCCGAAGCCCTACCCCAAGGCCGTCTGCACATCCTGCGATCCGAGCCGCTGCCCATCAGCTCCAGCCAAATCCGCCAACAGCTCGCCACCGGACACACCAGCCCCGACATCCCCCCCGCCGTGCTCGGCTACATCCGGCAACACCAATTATATTGCCGCGCCGGTGCATAACTTCAGGTAGCCTCTTGCAAAAGCAAAGGCTACCTGAACTTTTTAAGTTTCAGGTAGCCTTTGGGGCAGTAGTTTCGGTAGTGGGTGTGATGCGGTCAAACCACAACCATCATCTCATGCCAGATTGTTTGAGCTGTTCGTAGCCGCCACGGTTTTGCACGTTGGTGTAGCCCATGCTTTCCAGCACTTGTTTGGCGGTTTCGGCACGGCGGCCGCTGCGGCAGTAGAGGTTGATGGGAGTGTTTTTATTGGGAACGTGGGTGGCAATCTGTTGGCCGATTTGGTCGTGCGGAATATTTTTGGCGTTTTCCAGATGGCCTGCGGCATATTCTTCGGGCGTGCGCACGTCGATCCACACAGCTTCTTGGCGGGCGGGGGCCTGGCGCGGCTGGCTTTGCTGCTGGGCAGGCTTGCGGCTGTGCTGGCCGTGAGCTGAGACAGCTAAGGGAAATACGGCCAAAAGGGCGATAGCGGCTAGAGAGAGGGTTTTCTTCATGGGGATCTTTCTCTTGATGATGGAAAGGAAAATTTCAGGTAGCCTTTTATTCATTAAAGGCTACCTGAAAATCGGTTTAGGCTTCGCGGGCATCTTCCACGGCTTCGAGAGCACGCAGAGAGTAGGTGTAGGCGGCGCCGGCGTTGAGGGAGATGGCAGTGGCGAGTGCACCGGCCACTTCGCTCTCGGTGGCACCGGCTTTCACAGCGGCTTGGGCATGCACGGAAATGCAGCTTTCACAGCGGGTGGTAACGGCTACGGCCAGGGCGATAAGTTCGCGGGTTTTGGCATCCAGCGCTTCGGCTGCGGCTGCGCTTTCGAGGGCGGCGTAGCCGGCCAGCATTTTGGGGTGGTTTTTGCCGAGCTTGGCAAATGATTGTTTAACGTGGGCGGCGTGTTTTTTCCAATCTAAAAACATGGTGTTCTCCTAACAAATAAACTGAAATAAAATTTGAACGGACGGCTTTTGCCGAAACCGTTTGATGGGGCGTATGATGGCATAAGTTTTAGTGCAGGGATTGACTGATCGTCTCATTCTTTTGACTGCGCGCTATAGCTGAAACAATTATTTTTCCTGCTCAGCGGCAATACAAGCAGCATGGCAAAGAGAGCCAACACTGCATAAAGTAAAGCGTTTTAGCGATATATTCCCGCCACCGACCAATAAGGAGAAGAGAAATGGATGTGTTAGACAAATTAATTTATCTGGCGCGGCTGCGTGGTCGGATTGATGTATGCTGCCGGCTGGGTGGCGGGTTTCATTTGGAACACAAAACCGAGCCGGAAACGGCGCGGCTGCATTGGGTGGTGTCGGGCAGCGGCTGGCTGCAGGTTGGCAACGGGCAGGCAGTGGCGTTGAGCACGGGCGATGCGGTGCTGCTGCCCTACGATACGGCGCACAGCATTGCCGACAGTTTGGAGGGCTTGGCGCAACCGGCTGGCAAGCCGCAGCTTCACGAAAATGGCGTGCTGGCAGTGAAAGACTGCGGCGGCAACCGCTTGCAATTATTGTGCGGGCAATACCGCTACACGCGCCATGCGGCGCTGTGGCTGGGGATGCCGGAATGCCTGCTGCTGCCGCTGCCGGAAATGCGGCAAACGGCATCGATGATGCTGGATGAAGCAGAAAGGCTGCGCTACGGCAGCGGCACGGTGGTGAATGCGCTTTCGCAGGTGATGCTGGTGGCGGTGCTGCGGCGCTACCGGCAGCAGAGTAGCGATCCTTCTTTTTTGTCGCAGCTGGAAGACCCGCGCCTCAGCGGGCTGTTGCAGGCGGTGTTGCTCGCGCCGCAGGAGGATTGGTCGATTGCGCGGATGGCGGAAATGGCCAAACTCTCGCGGGCACAGCTGATGCGCTTGTTTAAATCGGTAATCGGGGAGAGCCCGCACCGCTTTGTGCTGTCGATCCGCCTGCAACAGGCGGCGGTGCAGCTGGCGGCAAGTGCGGATACGATTTTGCGTATTGCGCTGGAAAACGGCTTTGTGTCCGAATCGCATTTCAACCGCGCGTTTAAGCAGTATTTCGGGCAAACGCCGAAGCAATACCGAGTGCAACAGCTGGAAGAGGCGGAAAAGGCCGTGGCTTGAGCAGAGTGTTTTAATGGATGAAGGCTACCTGAAAATATAGCGGATGCAGCACATATTTTTCAGGTAGCCTTTGGCTGCATATGGTGGTCTCTGGTTTTACCCATCCAAGAAAAAGGCTACCCGAAACCTTCAGGTAGCCTTTGCTTACTCTCTAAGCTATTCTTTGTATTACTGCTTTTTGAAGTCTTTCAAAGTGCCGTCTACATTGAAATCAGCAGAGTATTTGGCGCGCGGAGTTTCAATGGTGGAAGTAATCCAGCGGCGGGTTTGGTCCGGTACCCACAATTGAAAGCTGGCGAAATCCAGCTCGGTTTCAGTGGCTTCCACTTCCTTGGCTTTCTCGCTCCAAGTTTTGGCGATGGTGGCCACGGTGGCAAACTTGATGTCGTTCAGCGGGGTCACGTTGTCTTTCATGTCGCCGCCGCCGGAAATTTGTACCGGTTGCGGTTCGCTCCACTTGCCGTCTTCATAGGTGTAGTGGTCGATATTGTCCGGTTTTTCAGGGTCTTGGATGTCGATTTCAATGCGCGGGCGGCTGCTGCCATAGAATTGAACGTCTTGGAATACATTCAATTCCTTACCGGAGAACTGCGGCAAGGCTTTGAGGGAATCTTCTGCCGCCTGCAAAGCTTGGGCGTTGCTCAGGAAGTTATCCATAGAAGCGGCTTCCTGTTGGCTGCTGCTTTCAGCCTGCTGGCTGGCTTCCTGGCTTTGCGAAGCTTGTTGCTGCGGCGCCGGAGCCTGTTCTTCACCACCTTTGCCGCCGCAAGCGGAAAGGCCGAGTACGGCAGATACACACAACAACCAAAGTGCTTGTTTAGATTTCATAAAGTCATTCCTTCTTTCAATATTGGTTGAATAAGGCAGCATTGCTGCTGGGCGGTATTGTAAAGAAAACTGCTGTGTTTTTCAAAATCGTAGCCGATAAGGCACGTTCTTCGCCCAACTTCTGGTTTCTCCAAACCGTATACAACTATTGATTCGTTGTTCCTCCACGTCCCATCTCTGAACTAATACCTTTTTACTATTGAAAATAATTCTCAAATTAAATAATATAAGAATGTTCTTAACGTTTGTTCTCATTATAGCTGTAAAAAAATAAGGAATAAACATTATTCATCTTCTATTTTGATTACTAATATTTACAGGATACTAACAAATGAAGCCGCAAGTCTTTCGCCCCAGCGCATTGGTGTTGCTGCTGGCCGCCGCCTTTGCCCACATGCAGGCCGCCGCCGATACTTCTGCCGAGCTCGAAACCATCGAAATCAAAGCCCGCAGCCGCGACCAGCGTGGTGCAGACGACGTGTACCGCAAAAACGTTTCCAGCGTCTACGCCGGCCGCGAATACCTCGAACGCTACCGCACGGATGCCGCCGGCGACGTGTTCAAAGGCTTAAACGGCGTGTACAACATGAACACCCGCAACGCCGGCAGTGCGATTACGCCCAATATCCGCGGCATCAGCGGCAAAGGCCGCATCCCCGTTACCATCGACGGCACGGAGCAAACCGTGGACGTGTGGATGAACAACTACGGCATCGCCGACCGCAATTATGTCGATCCCGCCCTGTTCCGCAGTATTACGGTGGAAAAAGGCCCGGCCATGACGCGCGGCGTGAAGTCCGGCGTGGGCGGCGCGGTGTCCATCCGCACCATCGAGCCTGCCGACATCATCCCCGAAGGCAAAAGCTGGGGCGTGGAAGTGAAAACCGAGTTTTCCAATAATACT